>JAGBSR010000253.1 GCA_017631745.1 Clostridia bacterium
AAATCGCCCTGAGGGCGATTTCGGTGACTTCGTCACCGCACCGAACTTTGTTCGGTGATGGAGCCGCTGCCCTTCCGTTTGCCTGCACCTACATAAAAAAGCAGCCCGATAGGACTGCTTTAAATTTTACATATTTGCAAAAAGCTCTTTGATTTCGCTAGCTCTGCCACATGTCATTTTGCCCTCGGGACAATAGCCTAAAACATAGCAGCTCGGACCGTAGAGTGAGAATAAATCAGGAGAAATTTCACGGAGCTTTTTAAGTAAATCCTTTGCGAAAATCTGAATTTCCCACTGAGCTCTTGTGCAGCTACGAAGTCTGAAGAAAAGCATAAGCTCTCTTGCGTTCATTGTTGTTACAATGTCAACGGTGTTACCGCTGAGTACACAGTAAATAAGTACATTTTCATCATAGCCCTTAGCCTTGAAATCGGCATAAAGCTCTTTCATACTTTCATATGCATCGTTGTATACACCTGAAAGCTTTTCATTGGCGTGTAAAATTTCGGGGAAAACGATGCTGTTTCTGTCTGCCTTGATTAAGTTGGGAATACAGATGCTCTGCATTCTGTGTCTTGCAAAGTGGGTGAGTGTTGAGAGTGAAACGCCGTTGAATCTTACAGTGCAGTTATAGCTTTCCAGAGCTCTGGGTCTTGATGATTTTACAAGAGTGCTGAGAATTTTTTTGACATTTTCTCTTGAAGATACAATCTTTTCAATGCTGTCTGCCGAATAATCGCCCTTTTCTATAAGGGCACATCTTGCGATGTTTTTTTCGCCGTCGGGAGTAACTGACAGGATTTCGCAGTATTCTGTTGAAGGGATTATGTTTTCGTCAGCAGGAATATCAAAATCGGGTTCATCGTTATATTTGTCACCCTTGAGCTCAAAGTCTGTGAATACACCGGGAGCGTACTCTCTGCACTGCTCGAGAAGAGACAAGCCTATTTCATAAATCTCTTTAATTTTTCTGCCTCTGCCGTAAAGCATAGCTGTAAGTACATTTACCATCTCTCTGCCGCCAAGCGAGCAAAGGAAGTTTGAATAGAAGCAATAGGGCAGCAGGAAACGGGCATCTTCCTTGGGTACATCTTTTTCGGTTAAGTATGAGTAAGCCGAAAAGAGCTTATCCATTACTGCGATATATTTGTTTTTGTCTTCCTCACATTTAAACTCTGGTACAAGGTAACCGCAGTCTGAAAAGTCAACATAGCGTCTTGATTTAACAGTGAATGAGGCGAGTCTGAACTCAATCATAAACTGCTCAACAACAACACTGACATTTTCAAACGCAATGTTGAAAAAAATATGCTCAATTGTTGATGTGTGACCTGATTTTGTCACCTTGCTGATGAGGCTTTTATTTTTTTCCTTATCGTGGCTTCTTTCAAATATTTCAAGGGCAGTACCGCTTTGAGTTGAGATTCTGCCTGAAGCTGCGCAGACCTCTTCACCGCAGTTGCTGCAGCCGATTATATATGCTCCGTGTTTCATAATTTTCACTCCCAATACAGTTATATCTCATATCATTTTAATCTAAAAATATCTTTTTGTCAATTAAATTGCCCGTATTTCTCTATATGTAAAAAAATATGGCATTTCTTAAGGATTTTGTAAGAAAAAATTATTATAAAATCATTGATATATTTAAAGAAAGTTGATATAATTACAAAGAATATGATAATGGGGGTATTATGTAATGATAAAGAGAAATGAAAATATGAATACCGTAATAAATGAGAATATGCGTGGCGGTGACGGCAGTGTTAAGATAACACATATTTTAGATAAGGGTGAATATAAAGGTAACAGCCGTCTTGTAGGCGTAATCACCCTTGAGCAAGGCTGCTCAATCGGTGCTCATATTCACGAAAACGAAGAAGAAATTTTCTATATTATAGAGGGTACCGCTACATATCTTGACGGTGAAGATACAGTTATTCTGGGTGAGGGTGACAGCTGTATCAGTCTTGACGGCGAAAGACACTCAATTGCCAACAGAAGCGACAAGACCCTTAAGGTTTTCGCAGTGATTTTAACATATTGATCTGAGGTAAATTATGAGCAAGATGATTGTTATAGACGGTCTTGACGGCAGCGGCAAAGCTACTCAGGCTGAAATCCTTACTAATACACTCAAGGCAAAGGGATATGAAACATATACTCTCGATTTGCCTTATTACTCTGACCCGTCAAGTACCCTTGTAAAGATGTATCTCGGCGGTGAACTCGGTGACAATCCCGGTGATGTTAATGCTTATGCGGCTTCGACCTTTTATGCCGTTGACAGATATGCAAGCTTTAAGAAGCATTGGGAAAAGGAATATCTCAGCGATAAGATTATTGTTGCCAACAGATATACAACCTCAAACGCCTGCCATCAGATGACAAAGCTTCCTAAAGAAAAATGGGACGAATATCTCGATTGGCTCTTTGAGTTTGAATATGAGAAGATGGGAATACCCAAGCCCGACGGTGTGATTTTTCTTGATATGCCAACAGATATTTCTCAGAAATTACTGTTAAAACGATATAAAGGTGACGAAAATAAGAAAGATGTTCACGAAAAGGATGTGAAATATCTTGTATCTTGTCACGAGGCTGCTGTGTACGCTGCCGAAAAGCTCGGCTGGTGCAGAATAATCTGCGGCAAAGACGGTGAGCCTTTAACTGTTGATGAAATTTCAAAGCTTGTTGAGCTTGAAACCGAAAGGATGCTTTTTGCGAATGTATGATTTACACCTTGTAAGTCTTGAAGATAAAATATGGATAAATGAAATTCTCTCTCAGGTTGATTTTTACACCTGTGAATATCCCTTTGGAAATGTATTTTCTTACGGTGCAAAGATGAATATTATGGTCGGCAATATTTCGGGTTGCCTTGTGACCAAATGTATTATGAATGACTATGTTATGTATTGCTGCCCGATAGGTAAAGGCGATATGAAAAAGGCTGTTGAGTTTATTCTCAGCGATGCTAAAGCTGATGGCAGAGATTTCGAGATATTTGGTATCAATCCAAGCTCTGCAGAATTTATCAGCAAAACATTTCCGAATGTGTTTGATATAAGTTTAGAGCGTGATACATTTGATTATATCTATAACAGCGAAGATCTTATCAATCTCAGCGGTAAAAAGTATCAGCCCAAAAGAAACCATATATCCTACTTTATGAAAAATAACGATTGGTCATATGAGAGATTAAACGAAGAAAATATTCCCGAGTGTCTTGAGATGAGCAAGCTCTGGCTCGAGGGTTCACTTGAGGAATACAGAGAAGAGCTTGAGGGCGAGCTTAAGATTATAAAAAGAGTTTTCGATAATTACGATAAGCTTGATTATATTGGCGGTGTGCTCAGAGTAGACGGCAGAGTTGTTGCTTATACAATGGGTGAGCCTGCATCAAAAGACATGTTCTGTGTGCATATTGAAAAGGCATTTTCCGATATCAGAGGAGCTTATCCGATGATAAATCAGCAGTTTGTAAAAAACGAGCTTTCAGGATACAAATACATTAACCGTGAGGATGATACGGGTGCCGAAAACTTAAGAAAGGCTAAGCTTAGCTATTATCCTGTTATTCTTGCGGAAAAATATGAGGCGAAGTTAAAAAATGCTCATTGAATCAAAGAATGAATATATCGGCTCTCTTACTGAGCTCTGGCATAAGGTCTTCGGTGACGA
>JAGBSR010000254.1 GCA_017631745.1 Clostridia bacterium
AACTTTGTAAGCCCATCGATTTTTTCATTCACATCCTCAAGCACCTCTGCTATACCCAGACCCATTACACTTGCATATGTAGTGCCGTATTGGCAGGCAACCTTACCATCAAAGGGCGTAACATCACACTCCATCTCAAAAAAGACCTTGGGATTTTTTCTGATAATATCCAGCTTTCTGCCTACAGTTGCACCGTGAAGGTAAATGCACAGCTCACCGTCTTCGAGTGTATATCCGTAATTCATAGGCACAACATAGGGCTCACCGTCATCTACCATACCCACATGGACTATCAATGATTTATCGAGGATTTCTTTTATTTCGTTTATATCTGTTACTTCACGCTCGCGTTTAGTAATTCCTTGTTTCATATTGATACTCTCTTTCTTAAAGCTCTCTTACTTCTTGATATCGTATTGTTTTGACATCATACCAAAGGCTTCTTCTCTTGTGATTTTGCCGGTGTTGCAGTCAATCATCACCTGAACATCCTTGTCCTTAAGGTCATAGAAAAGCCATGTGATATATGCAAGCAGACCGCCGATTGCGGGGATAAGCATAAAGATGAGCCACAGCATATTCAGAGCGTGAGGAGTCTGAGTAACACCGCTTTGCTCAAGCTCCTGGAATGAGCCTACCTCTACTACCTTCCAGCCCACTGATTCGAGACCGAGAATGAATAAGCCCAATGCACTTGATACAGAGCCTGTAAGCTTTGCCATAAATGTCTGCACTGCAAAGGTGATACCCTTTGCCTCGGTACCGCTCTTGAATCTGCCGTACTCTGCACAGTCGGGAGTGAACATAAACATTTCAAGTGCCACCACTGAAAGAGGAATTGAACGGATAGTAAATAGAATAATATATACAACCACATTTCCGTAGCCGATAGCCCAGGTAATAACGCTGAGTATTACATAAAGAAGCAGGCATATACGGTTGACCTTCATCTTGTCGTACTTGCGGATAAGCTTTGGAAGAAGCAATGCGATAAGAAGCTGAGGCACAGTACCTACAGCGCCCACAACAAGTGAGAACAGTGCACTGTTAAACAGATAATATGAAACATACAAGGTGAAAGCGTTACCTATCTGCAATGAAGAATAGAAAAAGATTCCGAGATAATATATCAGAAGATATTTGTTTTTGAAAAGATAAGAGAACATCTTTCTGATTGTAAAGGTTTCTTCTGTATCTCCCTTATGTCTCTCTTTGAGTTTAAATGAAGCAGGGCTCATCAGACCAAAAGCAATAACACAGATTATAGCGGAAATTGTACCGTAGTTCACACCAACCTTTTCACTGATAAGCACAGTTGAAAGTGTTGAGGTGATACCCACACCTGCATAGGTAGCAATGCTCTTTATTGACTGGATTGTATTTCTCTCGTCAATATTCTGACTCATGGATGTCAATATACCGAAAATGGGTACATCACAGAGGGTATAAGCTGTATCCCAGAGGATATATGCTATTGCAAACCAGCCGAGCTTGACTGTCTGTGAAGAATCTGAGGGAATAACAAAGGTAAGCACTGTTGCAATAGGAATAAGGATGGTTGAAATTCTTATCCAGGGCAAGTACTTCTTGCCGCTCTTGAATTTGATATAGTCAAATATAACACCGAAAAGTGTATCGTTTACGGCATCCCACACCTTGACGATAAGCATAACTGTTGCCGACTTTATCGGGTCGATACCAAGAAACAAAAGATATGTAGTCAGGCACACATTGAAAAGAGTGTAAATCATATTCTGACCTGCAAAATATGAATAGTAGCTCAATCTCTCCACAGGCTCCGTTGACCAGCCCTCACCGTTTGCAAAAACTCCTTTAACCTTCGAAATAATCTTCATATGTATTTCTCCTTACTGTTTATTTTTTCGATACTTTTTTGTTTGCTGAGTTGCGCTATCTGCTTAGTCGGGAAAGAAAACACTTCTATACTCAATAAAAGTGTCAGTGCTATAGCAATAAGCAGCCACAATAATTTTCCGTGAGATGTTTCCAGCAGCATTGCCTGCAGCCCTATTTTCTTTAAAACCAGAGCAATAGGCCAATGCCAGAAATATATCTGCAATGTTCTTGTACCCATTTTGCTTATATGCGGTATATTTATATCGGGAATCAGACATATTATGGAAAATGATGTCAAAAAGCTTATTACATAGCAAAGAATCCTATACAAAAATCCCCACTTTTCAAATATTTCTTTTGTGCTGAAGGGATTTCTTGCCGTGAACAATGGCCGTAATATATATACGCTGTCGAGTTTTGCAAAACACATTACCAACCACAACACGATAATCACTGCTGCGACTAACTTTATAGCTTTGTTTCTATTAATTTTTAATATGGATTCTTTAGTTGTCATTTCACCTAAAACAAAAAACGGATAAAAAACAATAAATCTTGACAGATACAGATAGTCTCCTACACTGCTATCGTATCCTGCGACACACGCCAGAATTATTGCCATCACTAAAACAAACCGCTTATCTGTATTACGCAAAAACCAAGAAGTCGCAGTGAACATTGCCATAACAAACATATACCACGGCAAATAACTGTCTGACAACAAGGAAAATGAAGCTTTGCCGTTTACCGCTAACTTCATAATATACAGCACTATTTTTGACAAAAAACCAAGAGAAACATACATCACTATCTTTTGGGTAATGTTTTTGTTTTTATGGAACACACCTGAAATAAATAAAAATAAAGGCATATGAAAAGCATATATAAAAACAAATATACTTTTATATATTTCAGATACAGAT
>JAGBSR010000255.1 GCA_017631745.1 Clostridia bacterium
ATCATGGGCAAAACTATTTCACAGCCGGTTGTCAGGGCTGCGCAGAAAAGGTCAAGGGCAAGGACTGCTTTATGTTTTTTAAAGTATGGTATGAAATGTTTTTTGAGCATACCTTTTTTAGTAGATTTCATAATGTCACCTTAGTAATAAATAAGTAAAGTTTTTTTGATTACTTTTTTCACAAAAAAAGTAATGTCTGTCCGGCGAGGGCGATGAAAATGCAGAGTGCAGAATGGCGGGTCGCTTCGCTCCGATTATATCCGTTTTAAGTTGGAGCAAAAATAGCTTAGAGACCGCCGAGGCAGATTGTGCAGGCGGCTCCGTCGCCGAATTTCATTCGGCGCGAGGACGCCCTCAGGGCGTCCTCGGAAAGCACCAAAGGTGCTTTCACGGAGCCGCGCCCCACCTCTTGCAGTGACTATAATAAATTGAAGCTTACGCCTCACTGTTTACCTTAGCAAAATACTCCTGTTTGAGAAGCTCGAGATTTACGCTGATATATGCTTTTTCGGCAGTGTTATCGTCATATGCAGGTCTTGTGAATTTCTGTACCTCATCCATAACCATTTTGGCTGATGCGATGCTGTCTTTGTCATAATTCTGCTCGTTGGCGAGAATTTCTTCAGCGCTGATAATATCGGGCATTGCGTCGGTGAGTGTCTCATCTGAAAGCTCTCCGCTTATACTGTCCTCAAAGAGGGCGCGTACCTTGAGAGCTTTTATCATACTGCCTCTCTTCTTTTCATCAAGGTCATAGAAGAAATAGGGGATTGCCGACATAAGGGTACCGATTATGCTGTAAACGATGATAGCCTTGACGATAGGATTTCTGAAATCGGCATCATAAAGGTCATTGTAGTTGTTGGTAAGTCCCAGACCCTTGAGAATGAAGGGGATTGCGTAGCCTGTAACGAGTGAGATAGCTGAGGTGAGAAGTGTGCCTGTCTGACCGATGAAGCCCTCAAGTCTGTCGCCTGTTTTATATTGCTGATAATCCATCATATCTGCTGTCATTGCCGGCAGATAGATAATCGAAAGCGCACCTACCATATCCTTCAGGAAGATGAAAACAAACACAAGGATATAGTTTTTGTAGCAGGCAAGCATCATTATCAGACAGAATGCCTGAGCGAGAATGGAAAAAAGGCTTATTCTCTTTTTGCCTATCTTGTTCATAATGGGTGCCGCAAGAGCCATGCCCGGTGTGGAAGCCTCGCCCTTGATTACAACCATAAGTGCATACAGCGAGGGGTTGTTCATGCCGTAATAAAAAATCCACTGGAAGATATATGATGAACCGCCTGCAAGGAAATTGAGCCAGTTTGATGAGTTGATAAGCCAGAAGTACTTATTACCTGATACTTTCTTAAAGCCCTCGAAGAAGCTCATTTTCTGCACATAGCTTTTGGGTACGATAATTCTTTCCTGAGTGCCGAAAACACAGTACATACTCACGATAACGCCTATCATACAGAATATGGGGAAGCCTTTTCTGTAGGTGGAAATATCCTCAAGGTTGCCTATAAGGGGCAGTACGGGGTTGATAACTGTGGGCGCAAAGGAATATACAATTGAGCTGATTTCAATAATCCAGCCTCTTTCTGCTGAGTTGGGCGAGAGTACCTGCACCAGACTTGAATAAGCTGACTGATAAAAGGGTGAAAAGAATTGCAGGAGAGTATAAAGCACAAAGACTGTCACACACTTCTGATTATATGCCATAGTCTCATAGGGCATATAGACGAAGGCACAGGCGATAAGGGCTGTCGGCAGACCCATATATAATATGTATGGTCTGAACTTGCCCATTTTGCTTCGAGTGTTGTCAAACATCATTGCTCGTGTGGGCGCAATGATAAAGCTGATAATAATTGACAGGGCATTCATAGTCTGCAGGTCTATGGCATCAATGCCGATAGATGCACCGACAATCATACTGCCTGCATTCAGAGCAATCATGCCTGCAAGAGAAAAGATGAAATATACGCCTGCACCGCCTACTGAATAAGCGACGATTTCCTTATAGGGTACATATTTACCCTCGGGAGCCTTTTTCCAATAGGTTTTGATTTCTCCGAGCTTTGATAAAAGAAATTTAAAAATATTGCCGTTTTCTTTCATATATTTTTCCTCCGTTGATGTTTACTTACAAATTTTATCATTTTTATCTCTTTATTTCAATAGAGATAAAATAAAAAAAGGTTGCAGACCTTAAATCCGCAACCTGATTTTGTGATGATTATTAACCGAAGAATGCAGCGTGAACAGCTGAAACAGCCTTATCAGCAAGCTCTTTGTCGATAAGAACGCTGATAGTGATTTCACTTGTTGAAATCATGCTGATGTTGATGCCTGCCTCATAAAGAGCGCCGAACATCTTTGAAGCTGTGCCTGAGTGTGACTGCATACCTGCGCCAACGATTGAAATTTTAGCAACTGTTGTATCGCAAGCAACAACAGCACCTTCCATTGAGAAGATATCTTCAAGGATTTCAACAGCATCTTCAGCATTTGAAGCTGCACAAGTAAAGGAGATGTCCTTTGTGCCGTCACGGCCTACTGACTGAAGGATTACGTCGATGTTGATGCCCTTCTGAGCAAGTCTTGAGAACATTTTAAATGCGTTGCCGGGGATGTCTTTCATACCAACAACTGAAATTCTAGCGATATCTGTGTCTTTTGTTACGCCTCTGATTAACATTTTTTCCATTTTAGCTACCTCTCTGACTATAGTACCGGGCTCTCTTACAAGGCTTGAGAGCACCTCTAATTCTACATTGTATTTCTTTGCCATTTCAACACTGCGGTTGTTGAGTACCTGAGCACCGAGTGTTGCGAATTCGAGCATTTCATCGTAAGTGATGTCTGTGAGCTTCTGTGCATTTGCAACCTTTCTGGGGTCGGTAGTGTACACGCCTGAAACATCGGTGAAAATCTGACAGCGATCTGCATGAAGAGCGGCTGCAATAGCAACAGCACTTGTGTCTGAACCGCCTCTGCCGAGGGTTGTCAGGTCATCGTATTTGTTGAGACCCTGGAAGCCTGCAACGATGACAATTTTTTTCTTATCAAGCTCGCTCTGAAGACGCTCAGTGTTGATTTTGCTGATTCTTGCTGAACCGTAAGCTGAGTTTGTTTCAAAGCCTGCCTGCCAGCCTAAGAGTGAAATCACGGGATAGCCGAGGCTTTCGATTGCCATAGCAAGAAGTGAGATTGAAATCTGCTCGCCTGCTGTGAGAAGCATATCCATTTCTCTCTTGGAAGCCTTGGGGTTGATTTCCTTTGCTTTGTCGATTAAATCGTCTGTGGTGTCGCCCTGAGCGGAAACTACAACCACAACATTGTTACCCTCTTTATAAGTATCTGTGATGATACGGGCAACATTCATGACTCTTTCTGCATTGGCAACAGATGAGCCACCGAATTTCTGAACTATGAGTGCCATATAAATCCTCCTGATTTATGTGAAATAAAATAATAAAACAAATTAATAATCGGCTGTTCTGATAATGCTCAGAACATTCATATTGAGACAAGCGAGTGTATCGCGAAGCTCTTTTTCTTTCTTGACGGGGGTAACAAATGCAATTTCATCCGCACCCTGATTTTCTCTTGTGAGATACTGTACACTGCCGAAAGCTTTTTCGATAGCGGCCTTATCTGCGCCTGTAGCTCTTACATAGAGAGCAGTTTCACAGTCGAGATAGTCAGCGAGATAGTTTTCTTTTTTGTCGTCCCAGCCGAAGAACTTTCTCTCTTCACTGTAGGAAGCACAGTCGATTACGTCGCCAACAACGGCAGAAGCAGTTGCAAGTGAGCCTGCGCCCTTACCGTACATAAGAACGTCGCCTGTAGCGTCACCGCGTACGAGACAAGCATTGAAAACACCGTTTACGCCTGAGAGCATACTGTCGTTTTTAACGAGACGGGGTGATACCATAACAAGAGCCTTATCATCGCTGAGCTTCTTTGTCATGGCAATGAGCTTGATTACACTGTCGTATGATGCGGCAAAAGCCACGTCTTCGAGAGTGATTTTTGAAATGCCCTCGCTGTAAACGCCGTCGGGATATACGTGATAGCCGAAAGCAAGAGAAGCAAGGATACAGATTTTTCTCATTGCATCAAGACCTTCAACGTCTGCTGTGGGGTCTTTTTCTGCATAGCCCTTATCCTGGGCTAATTTAAGAGCATCTGCAAAGCTCATACCGTCCATTATCATTTTAGTAAGAATGAAGTTAGATGTTCCGTTTAAAATGCCTGCAACTTCACTTATTTTGTTACCTGCAAGGCAACGGCTCATAGGTCTGATGATGGGAATACCGCCGCCGACTGAAGCTTCAAAAAGGAAGTTGACATTGTTCTTTTTAGCAGCCTCGAGAAGCTCATAGCCCTTTGTTGCAACAAGCTCTTTGTTTGATGAGACTACATGCTTACCCTTGTTAAGACAAGCAAGAACAAAATCGAAAGCAGGCTTAACGCCGCCCATTGTTTCAACAACGATATCAATTGTGTCATCACCGAGAATATCGTCGAAATTGTTTGTGATTATATTTTCGTATTCATTACCGCTGAAATCTCTGATGTCGAGGATTCGGGTAACCTTTAAAGAAACATTGCTGTTTTTAAGGATTGAATCCGAATTGTTTTTTATAACTTCGGCAACGCCTGAGCCTACAACGCCGAAGCCTAAAATAGCAATATTCATAAGTTTTTCACTGCCTTTCTATACTGAGCACAGTATAAAATATCAGACTATATAATATCACACTTTTTTAATGATTTAAAGGGTTTTTGTTAAAAAAGTTTCTATTATTTGTGAAATCCATTGATTTTTTATTAGCTATGGGTTAGTATAATATAAATACAAAGAAATTTTATATGCAGAAAAGCAGAAACGGACTGAATTTGCGGGCAAACACCTTCTGTTTACATCGGGCTGAAATGCAATTTTGCATTCTGAATTCTGCATTCTGAATTTTATATAGGGGTGGTGTTTTAAATGACGGATACCGATAAAAAACGAAGATGGATAATAAATGTTGCATTTTATGCAATGCTTCTTGTGTTGGGTTTTCTCTTTTATAAATATGCTTTCGGTGTGTGCTTCCCGATAATGTTTGCATTTTTTGTGGCGGTTATTTTGCAAAGACCGAAGAATTTTATAATGAAAAAGACGCCGATCAAAAAAGGCTTCGCATCAACTCTGAGCGTTTTCGGACTTATGCTTATAGCTGCGGCTATAGTGGTACTTATCGGCGTGAGAGCTGCTGAGGAAATCAAAGGCTTTATAGATTATGTAACAGTGCAGTTCAGTAATGTTGATGCCATCATAAACACTGTTGAAACTTTCATTCTTACAACCGTAGGCAAGCTTCCTGAATTTATCAGCGAAACTGCTACGGAAAGTATCACGGCACTGTTTACACAGCTTCGTGAATTTGTAGCCGGTACCGCAACGGAGCTGCCCGAGCAGATAGGAGGTCTGTCGGGTAAGATTAATCTTTCCTGGATAGCAACACCTATTACGGGTGTTATCTCAACAGCAAGCCGTATTCCTTCAATCATTATCAGCATAGTTGTTACCATCGTCCTTGCCTGCTTTATGACGGCGGACTATGACCTGATTATGCGCTTTATTTACTGTCAGTTCCCAAAAGATAAGAGAAAAGATGTAACAAGAGCGAAAGTGCTTCTGAAGATGAATCTCGGCAAAATGGCAAAGGCATATGCTCTTATTATGATTGTTACCTTCACTGAGGTTTTCATCGGACTTACCATACTTAAGATGATAGGACTTTTCAATTCAAGCTACATTGCGGTTATCGCAGTTGTTACGGCAATAGTTGATGTTATTCCCGTTCTCGGCACCGGTACAATTGTGCTTCCCTGGGCAGCTTACAGCTTCATTACAGGTAATATCGGTATGGGCATCGGACTTCTCGTGCTTTATGTAACAGTAACGGTTATCAGACAGATAGTTGAGCCTAAGCTCGTTGCAGGTCAGCTGGGACTGCCGCCTTTTGTTACACTTATAGCTATGTATCTCGGTCTTAAGATTATCGGTGTGCTTGGTGTATTTATCCTGCCGATTATCGCAATTATGCTCAAGCTTCTCAACGATGAGGGCATAATCGATTTGTGGAAGTCACCGAGCAAGGTTATGGTACAGGAAAGTCAGGAAGAATAACTAAAGTTTTTTGATTGATTTTTTCACAAAAAGCAATGCTTGTGCGGCGAGGACATTAATAAAAAACAGGTGAGCAGATTAATTTCTGCTCACTTTTTTATTGGGTTTACTGCAAGAGGGGAGAGGTGGCTCCGTGAAAGCACCAAGGTGCTTTCCGCGGATGCCCTTTGGGCATCCGCGCGCCGTAAACGGCGACGGAGCCACCTCCTCATTTTCACATCCCAACTAAAAAAAACAGCCCATAAGGACTGCCTTTTTTTCTTTATCTTGCCCTCACCGGGCAGGCGTTCTTTTTTCTGTCGCGGAAAAAGAACCAAAAACGCGCTGATATTTTTACTTCTTGAACTGCTTCTTCATTCTCATTTCCTTAGACAGAATTGTCTTTCTGAGTCTGAGGGAGGTGGGTGTTACCTCTAAAAGCTCGTCATCCTTGATAAACTCCATACACTGCTCAAGTGAAAGGTTGGTGGGGGGTACGAGTCTGAGAGCATCATCAGAGCCTGATGCTCGGGTGTTGGTAAGATGCTTCTGCTTGCAGACATTGCAAACCACATCCTCTGACTTGGCACATTCGCCGACAATCATACCCTCATATACGGGTACGCCTGCGCCGATGAAGAGACGGCCTCTGTCTTGAGTGTTAAACAGACCGTATGCTGAGCTTTCGCCTGTCTCGTGTACTACGATAGATCCGCGCTCTCTGGTGATGATATCACCCTTATAAGGCTCATAGCCTGCGAAAAGCTGATTCATAATACCGTTGCCGTTGGTGTCGGTCATAAACTCGCTTCTGTAGCCGATAAGACCTCTTGCGGGTACCTTGAACTCAAGGTGTGTTGATCCACCGTCGCGTGTACCCATATTTTCAAGCTCGCCCTTTCTTGAGCAGACTTTCTCGATAACTGAGCCTGCATACTGGTCGGGCACTTCAACAATAAGAAGCTCCATAGGTTCCATTGTTACGCCGTTTTCTTCCTTGAGAATAACCTTGGGGCGTGAAACCTGGAATTCATAGCCCTGACGGCGCATTGTTTCGATGAGGATTGAAAGATGAAGCTCACCGCGACCGCTGACCTTGAAGGCGTCGGTGGTGTCAGTTTCTTCAACGCGCATTGATACGTTGGTTTCAACCTCTTTGAAAAGGCGCTCACGGATATTTCTCGAAGTGACAAACTTACCTTCCTTGCCTGCAAAGGGGCTGTTGTTGACGATGAAGTTCATTGAAATTGTGGGCTCGTCTATTTTTATGAAGGGAAGGGGCTCTACATTTTCGGGGTCACAAGCTGTGTCGCCGATGTTGAGCTCAGCAATACCTGATACGCAAATAAGATCGCCGAGCTCAGCAGTAGCAACCTCGACTCTCTTAAGACCTTCGAACTGATAAAGCTTGCTTATTCTTACATTTTTTCTGTCACCGCTGTTGTTGCAGAGAACAACCTGCTGGCCCTGCTTTACAGAGCCTCTTTCAACTCTGCCGATGCCGATTCTGCCGATGTAATCATCATAGTCGAGTGATGAGAAGAGAATCTGTGTGGGGCCATTAAGCTCGCCTGAGGGAGCATCAATATTTTCAAGGATAGCATCAAGAAGAGGACGCATATCACCCTCACGGGCACTGTCGTCAAGAGAAGCATAGCCGTCACGGCCGCTTGCATAAACTACGGGGAATTCCAACTGGTCTTCGTCAGCACCGAGTTCAATGAAGAGGTCAAGTACCTCGTCGATAACCTCAACAGGTCTTGCACCGGGTCTGTCGATTTTATTTACAACAACTACAACCTTTTTCTTGAGACCGAGAGCCTTTTTGAGTACGAATCTGGTCTGAGGCATACAGCCCTCGAAAGCATCAACAAGAAGAAGTACACCGTCAAACATAAGAAGAATTCGTTCAACCTCACCGCCAAAGTCAGCGTGTCCCGGAGTATCAACGATGTTGATTTTTGTATCTTTATAGTGAATAGCGGTGTTTTTGGAGAGAATTGTGATGCCTCTTTCGCGCTCAAGGTCACCTGAGTCCATTACACGGTCTGCAACCTGTTCGTTGGTTCTGAAGGTGCCGCTTTGCTTGAGAAGCTCGTCAACGAGGGTGGTTTTACCATGGTCAACGTGGGCAATGATTGCAACATTTCTTACTTCGTTTCTGATGTCCATTATTTCACCTGATTTTCAAATTTATTTCAACCTTACTATTCTATCACGGAATGAAAAAATGTGCAAGAGATTTTTAGTTAGAAGTGAACAACAATGATAGACGAAGTTTTGTCAAACCTATACAAAATTTAGTGAGGTGCGAGGTGAGATCCTGCGAAAAAACAGGTTAGTCCGGCTACAGAAATTATAGGTGGTGCAAGCGGTTGGTGGCTCCATTAAATCACCCTCAGGGAGATTTACGGCTACGCTGTAGCCGAGGCGAACGCAGTTCGCCTATGGAGCCGCCGCGCCCGCCTGTAAGACAAAGCAAACCCCCGACAGCTTATGTCGGGGGTAGAGTGTGTTATTGCATTTTTGTGCCGCACCACCAGGTTGTAGTTATGTCAATTTCGGCACTTGTAAGCTCAGGCACAGTAGTGGTCACTTCTGCTGCAACTGACGGCTCAGCGGAGAGTGCGCTTGTTGTGATGGTCTGAGTAGCGTATTCATCGGTGGTTGTGACGGTGTCTGATGTATAAGGTTCAGTGGTGTTTTCGGTCACAGTTGTAAGCTCATTTATTTGTTCGAAAGTAATGTTGTAGCTGTTTTTGAGGAAGCTTGCAACTGCTTCTGTGCCTACATTGAAGGTGAATTCATAGCCTATAAGGTTGGTGGTTATAAATCCGTTTTCCCATATGCGTAAAACTTTATTTTCTCTGCCGAGCTCACGGCAGTAAACAGATGCGATTACGCAGCTTCCTACTGCTTCTGCATCGGCATCTGTAATATTAGAAGCACTTGTGTCGGATAAGAGATATGTTCTTATATCTTTGGCGTTTTCGTTGTTGACAGGGAAATTGTTGCCCGGATATAGTCTGATTCCGCCGTAGGTTACGGTGTTGTCATAGTCAATTGCATCGAGAAATTCGCCGAGTGTTGCAGGAATATAGGAGCTGCAGACATATGTGTAGATTCTGTCGTCTTCAGGGAATCTTACACCTAAAGCTAGGTCTTCGCTGAGTCCTTCCAGAGCGAAAATATCAACAAGAGCCGTATGAACCGTTCCGTCGGGCTCACGGCCTTCGATCTGCACATCTGTAACAAGCAGAGTTCCTTGCCTGAGAGTGGCTATCTCTTCAGAAGGACCGAAGGGATAAACATATTCCCTTGAGCCTACGGTTATATCTGATTCGTCTATTGCATTGAGGTTTTGAGAACTGTTTATGCCTAAGCTGCAGAATTTACCGGGCATAGATTTTCTGTTCCAATCTGTTTCGGTAGAAATTTCAGTTGTGGTAACATAAGGAGAAGTGCCTTGTGTCGGAGGTACGGTAGGCATAGTTGTCTGCACTTTTGTTGTACTGTTGATGTCTGTTTGCGAGCCGGAAAGGGAGTCTTGAAAATCCAGAAACTCTTTGACCTGATTTTTCAGCCAATTCCTTCTGACTATGGTAAAGCCTGCAACTGTTATGGCAACAAGGCAAACTATGGCTGTTGAAATCTGTGCTATGTTTTGTCTTTTTGTCCGCTTCTTTTCTTCGTATGCATCTCTGCGAGATAAAACACTCTTTGCTATTTCGTTATAGTTCTTCATATTCAAAGCCCTCCTTTTCAAGCTCTGATTTAAGCGTGCCTTTTGCACGGTAAATAAGATTTTCTATTTGCCGTTTATTCTTTTTCATTATCTTCGCGATTTCTTCGTTGGTGAAGCCCTCAAAATAAACAAGATACAATACTTGAAAATACTCAGCCTTAAGCTCACGCATTATGCGATGAAGAGTTATCTTCTGTTCTTTAATGAGATATTCTCTTTCCACATTGCTTTCTTCTATAATATAGTTGCTCAGGTCGTCTATGGGTGTATCTGAAATTTTGTTGTTTTTTCTGAGATAATCAAGAGCGACATTGCGCGCTATTGCATAAAGCCAGGTTTTGAATGAGCTTTTGCCCGAAAAACGGGGCTTTTTGGCCGCTAATTTAAAAAAGGTATCTTCCATTAAATCTTCAGCCGTGAAAATATTATCCACATATCCGTTTATGTACAGGGTAAGACCGTCTTTGTAATCGCGTATTATTTCTGTTATTCCTGTATCATCACCATCAAGGTAACGGCGGTAGCTACTTGCACCGGTATCCATTGATTTTTCTCCTTCCCGAAAGGCGTATTATTCTGCCTTTCACTTATTAGACGAATTGATTTATGAAAACTCTCAGTAAATTTATTTATTCAGTAGCATTACTGACCGTAATCCGCACTCTGACTCGGTGGGATGAGCATAAAAAAAGACGCGAGGCTTGCCCGCGTCCCAATAAAATCTTATGCCTTGTTGCTGTGTGTGTCAATCAGCTTGTCGGTGTTGATGCCTTCGATAGTGTCGTACTTGGGCACCATAGCGTAAATCGCAGAGGCAATTACAACACAAGTTGATATAATCTTCACTGCTTTAATGGCAATCTTAGCAGTCTTGATAGCTTTTTTTACATCTTTCTTCATTTTAAATTCTCCTTATCAATCTATAGTGATAGTATATCCGCACTCTTTGAAATATCTTATGAGAAAGCTTTTGTTGTTGCCCTTAGCCAGCCACAAGGTTGAAACCTTGCCGGTCTTGATGATATCATCGAGCAGCTCTTTATTGCGGTTGACCCAGGATTTATATTCGATGTCGGGCATAAAAATCACATTGCCTGCCATTTCATCACTCCTAATGTTGGTGAGTTAATTATTGACCTCTTACATTATATTCTATTCACTATAGAAATATCAAGAGAAAAATGAAATAAAAAAG
The DNA here is from genome assembly GCA_017631745.1 of Clostridia bacterium. Classification (GTDB taxonomy): domain Bacteria; phylum Bacillota; class Clostridia; order Oscillospirales; family Acutalibacteraceae; genus UBA6857. The sequence goes on from JAGBSR010000255.1 coordinate 11,110, forward strand.
AAAAAACCGCAGTTATTACTGCAGTTCTTTTACTGTGTCGGCATCGCCTTATCTTCCCGGGCCGCTTCCAGCCAAGTATTGTCAGCACTGATGAGCTTAACTACCGTGTTCGGGATGGGAACGGGTGGACCCTCATCGCTAAAAACACCGACTTACGTTTGCGCTTATTACGCACTCGTCTTAATCAGTGAGGCTATTATACACAAGCGAAAGAGGTTTGTCAATACCTTTTTTAAATTTTTTTCGATTTTTTTCAATTTTTTTCTTGGTACGCTTTAGTCGGGCAGTTTTTGTGCAGTTTGTATGTGAATAGGTGAGAGATTTGGTTGATTTTATTTTGATTTTAGCAAAGTGCATAGAAAGTGACATTTATAGCAAGTAAAAAATGCCTCCCGTATTAAGGAGGCAGGTAATATAATACTTAAAATAGATTTCATACCGATTTCACCTAACGGTGCTAATATCAATCTGTAAAGATGTTGACTTCGCTTGTTATTGGTAAAGACGGGTCAGCAATGTTGGCTGCGCTTTCATCAGGCTCTACAGAAACAGGAACAGACATTGTCTCAGTATACGAATAGTCAATTCTGGTTGTCGGCAACAGAATTAACATTATAAATGCAAATACCAGAAACGCATAGATAACAGGAAAAATACAAACCAAGGCTGATTTTTTCTTCCAATGCTTATGTTCGTCAGAGGGAAGATTGCAGAGGTTGAGTGTGCTGATGAATTTATTGTAGGCAAGGTATGATATGAGAACGCCGAGACAAGCAGAAAATCCTGCGGATACTGTAACGCCCAATTCAAAGGGGACATATCCGTCAATGATGAAAATAATGATAATAAGGAAAGCAAGAACAAAAGCAGAACAGAAAACCGAAATAACATTTGAAGTTTTGAGCTTATTATAAGCGTTTTTCAATCTTATCTTAGCATACTTTTCATACTCGTTTTCCTTAGTGAGTGGCTCGAAGCTGAAATTGTTTTCATTATATATAGGGGTGATTTTTTCTCCTTTAAGTATCTCATCGCAAGTCACACCGAAAAACTCGGCGAGTATAGGAATCACACTTATATCAGGTGAATATTTATCACATTCCCAATGACTCACAGTCTTGTCTGAAACATTAAGAAAGTCTGCCACTTCTTTTTGCGTCAATCCTTTTTCTTTTCTAAGCTCTGCGAGAAAATTGCCTATGGATTTGTTTGTCATAAAGGTCACTCCTTTTGATTTTGTTGTGACTTCATTATATCGGCAGAGTACAGAGAACACCACTCAGCAAACCTTGAAATCACTCTCGGTTTGCGAGAGTGCCTTATAAATCAACCAAAAGCTCCACGGGACAGTGGTCTGAACCGAAAATCTCAGGGTGTATCTTTGAATCTATGATTTTATCCTTGATATAATCTGAAACTACAAAGTAGTCGATACGCCAGCCTGCATTCTTGGCACGGGCCTGGAAACGGTAGCTCCACCAGGAGTATGCGCCCTCGACATCGGGATAGAGATAGCGGAATGAGTCTGTGAAGCCTGCTGCAAGTAATTGTGAAAACTTCTCACGCTCTTCATCAGAGAAACCTGCATTGCCGCGGTTTGATTTAGGATTCTTAAGGTCTATTTCGTTGTGAGCGACGTTCAGGTCTCCGCAATAGACCACAGGCTTGTTTGCACTCAGAGATGAGAGATTTTCTCTCAGGTCATCCTCCCACTTCATACGGTAATCAATTCTCTTGAGACCGTCCTGAGCGTTGGGGGTGTAACAGCCGACGAAATAGAAATTCTCGAACTCGAGAGTAATAAGTCTGCCCTCGGTATCGTGCTCAGGCTTGTCCATGCCGAGGAAAACAGATATCGGCTCTTCTTTGGTAAAGATAGC
>JAGBSR010000025.1 GCA_017631745.1 Clostridia bacterium
GTGTACCACATACATATTACCGTCAACGACTTTATTAATCCACATTGAGTCTGCAACGCAAGCTGTTTCAACAAATGTGGGTCTTGTCTTGCCGAAGTTTGCAAGGGAGTATCTGTCGATATCCTGCTCTTTTAAATCTCTTTCAAGAGCACGGAAAACGTCGGGATCCTCGCAGTGTACACAAAGAAGAAGCTTGGGAGAAATCTCACGAAGCTGTTTTAAGATAAAATACAAGTCAGCCTTGTCAAGTGTGAGAGCCTCTTCCTTTGGAATATCATAGAAAAGATGCGCGATATCCTGCTTATCAAAGAAGAATTTGAAAGATGTGATACCGAGTTCTTCGATATAACCCTCTATCTGCTGAAGATGTACCTTTGCGCAAAGGCCCAAGGAAATGGCAAAGTCCACAAGAGAATTGCTCTCTGCTTCTTCAACTGCTTCCTTTACTGTTTCAAAATAGTTACCCTTACCTCTGTGATAGTTGATAAGAGTTGTAAGACCGCCTATAGCCTGACGTGGTGTGTCGTATCTGAATGCATCACCCAGAGGCTTGTAAAGGCCCATATGCATATGAGGGTCGATGGTACCGGGCATAACATATAAGCCCTCAGCATCAATAACCTCAGCCTCGCCCTCATAAGTACCCGTAGCGAGAATAGCCGAAATTTTTTCGCCGTCTATAAGCAGATCAACCTTTTTCTCTTCGTGTTCAAAAACGACTGTGCCGTTTGTGATGAGCTTTTTCATAAGAATTTCTCCTTTAGCTTCAATAAAAATACTCTGCATTTATGATATCACAAATGCAGAGCCAAGTAAACCCTTGTATAAAATTATTTCTCTTCTTTAAGGCTGTAGAAATATTCCTTTACATAGTCGCTGTTTACTACGTCACCGTATTTCATCCATACATCGAGAAGAGCGGCTTTGTGTGAAATTGTGATACGGTCAAAGAGACAGTCCTCAACATAGCCGAGGTTATAGTTTCTTGTAACAGCATCAACTGCAGTAGCTCTGCAGCAGCCACTTGTTGAACCGCCAACAATGATAACGGTATCAATACCGAGCTTTACAAGATAGCTCTGAAGAGGTGTTCCGTAAAATGCACTCGCATAGCTCTTGGGGATAATCATTTCAGTGGGCAGAGGCTTCACGCACTCGAGCAAATCAGCCTCGGGAGCACCGTCGATATATTTTGTCTGATCACGCTTTGTCTTTGTTGCAAAGCTGTCAAAAGCATTGGTTGCATTCTGCACATTGCGAGTATAGAAAATGGGCACACCGCACTCTCTTGCAACATCACGGAGTGAAAGAATTTTTCTTACACCTGTCCAGCAAGCCTCACCGCCGCCTGAAGGCCATTCATCAAGCTGGTCTTCGATAGGCTTGTCAGCGCCGATATAGTTGGGCTGAAGGTCAATGATAAGAAGCAGGGGCTTTTTGCCGAAGCCTCTTGGCTGACCGTAGTGGCCTTTTTCGATTACTATTTTGTCAACTTCTGTTAAACAATCTTCCCATGCGTGTTTCATAACTTTATATCTCCTTTTATTTTTTTACATACCAATGTAAATCTTTTTGAGTTCGTCGTCGGCAGCAATATCGCTCGCCTTACCGCTGAGAGCTATCTTGCCCTGCTGCATTGCATATGCTGTGTCAGCCATCTTGAGCACCTGCTGAACATTCTGCTCTGTAATAAGAATACCGATACCGCTTTTGTTGATAAGCTCAATTGCCTCAAACATTTTCTGAGTGGCAATAGGCGAAAGACCAATTGAGGGCTCATCGAGAATAAGAAGCTCCGGTGACGCCATAATGCTTCTTGCAATGGCTACCATCTGCTGCTGACCGCCGCTGAGATTACCGCAAGCCTGCTTGAGCATACTTTTAAGCTCGGGGAAAACCGTGAAAACATATTCGAGGTTTTCTTTTTCTTTAGTTCTCGCTCTTTTTGCATAAGCTCCCATTTCAATGTTTTCGATAACGCTCATCTGTGGGAAAAGCTTTCTGCCTTCGGGCACCTGAATGATACCTTTTTCAACAATTTTATCAGCTGAAAGGTCAGTGATATCCTCACCCTTGAAAAATATCTTGCCGCTTTTAACCGAGTTAAGCTTTGACAGTGCTCTGACGAGAGTTGTTTTACCCATACCGTTTGCACCGATAAGAGCCACAATTTCACCGTCGCCGACTTTTAATGATACATCCTGAATGATGCTCAGGTTGCCTATATTTACATAGAGATTATTTATTTCAAGCATCTTATGCCTCCTGACTTTTGCCGAGATAAGACTCGATAACCTGAGTGTTTTGCGATACCTCTTCGGGCGAGCCCTTACAGATAAGTCTGCCTGACTCGAGCACATAAACCGTATCTGAAAGAGCCATAATTACAGGCATAATGTGCTCAATCATAAGAATGGTAACGCCCTGATCTTTGACATTTCTGATAAGCTCAACCATTTCCTGACTCTCAGTAGGTGTGAGACCTGCCATAACCTCGTCAAGAAGCAGAAGCTCGGGGTCAGTTGCAAGTGCTCTTGCAAGCTCGAGACGTCTCTGTTCACCTGTGTTGAGAGTGCCTGCATTGGTATCTTCTTTACCTGCAAGACCTGTGAAGATAATGCACTGTCTTGCCTTGTCATAAGCTTCGGCTTTTGTCTTGCACTTGTTGTATGCACCTACTGCTACATTTTCAAGTACACTCAAATCACCGAAGGGCTTAGCTATCTGAAAGGTTCTGCCGATACCCATACGGCAGATAATATGAGGCTTGAGACTTTCTATTCTCTTGTCTTTATAAACTATTTTACCTGAGGTGGCTTTATAGTACCCCGTAAGGCAGTTAAAGAGGGTTGTTTTACCTGCACCGTTGGCACCGATAAGACCGACGATTTCCCCTTTGTTTATTTCAAGGGAAACATCATCCACTGCCTTGTTACCGTGGAAGTATTTGCATACGTTTTGAACTGAAAGTAACGGCATATCAATTTCCCTTTCTCTTTGAGATATATTTTGTCATTCTACCATAGATACCGTCGGGGCAGAACATAATGAACAGCACTATAAGCACACCGTAAATAATCATGTTGATACCGCTGATTGAGGTGAAAAGGCTGTTGCAGATTTCCTGAAGAGGAATAATGAGAAGTGCACCTAAAAGCGGACCGTAAAGAGTGCCACTGCCGCCGATGATGCAAGGCACAATAGCTTCAACCGAAATTGAGCTTGCAAATACAATTGACGGGTCTATGAAGCCGTAATACTGAGCGTAGAATGTGCCTGCAAGGGCAGCAAAGAAAGCTGATGATGAAATAGCAATAAGCTTATATTTGAGCACATTTACACCGAGAGCTGCTGCGGCTTCCTGATTTGATTTTATAGCCACAAGGTTAAGACCTGTCTTGCTCTTTGACATAACCGCAATAAACACTGTTGCAAATGCAACGAGAGCGAGAATCACCCAATAATATGTCTTGTCGCTTGCAAACTGATATTCAGACGGCTTTACAAGATAAGGAATAAGTATACCTGTAGCACCGCCAAGAGCACTTGTGTTGTTTACAAGAATGCGGAAAATCTCAGCGAAAGCGAGAGTTGCAAGTGCGAAATAGTCATCGCGAAGCTTGTATCTGAATGATAAGAAGCCGATTGCCGCACCCACAAGAGCCGCCACAAGAGCACCGATAATCATACCGAGCCAGGGGCTTACGCCGAACATTGTGTAAAGTGTTGTTGATGTGTATGCGCCGATGCCGAAGAAAACAGCATGGCCGAATGAGAACTGACCTGCATAACCGCTCATAATGTTCCAGCTCTGACCTAATAGAGCCGCAATAAGCACGGAGATGCCTATGCAAAGAATATAGAAGTCAGCGAAAAAGGGAAACAGTACCGCAACCAAAAGGAGCGCTGTCAATGTGATGCGATTAAAATTCTTAGTGTTCACGTCTGTTGCTCCTTCCGAAAAGTCCTGAGGGTTTAACCAACAGGATGAGAATGAATGCGGCATAAACCGTAAGGTCGCTCCAGCTGCCGCCTGCAATGTAGCCTGTGAGAGACTCAACTATACCGACGATAAGACCTGAGATAAGAGCACCCCAGAGGTTACCCATACCGCCGAGAATTGCAATAACAAAGCACTTGAGCTGGAAGGTTTCACCGAGTGTGGGATAAATGCTGAGAATAGGAGTAAGAAGAGCACCTGCAATACCTGTGCAAAGAGCACCGATACCGAAAGCCACGGCGTTGGTCTTTTTGATAACAATGCCCATAAGCTTTGCTCCCTCTTTATTCTGTGAGCAAGCTCTGATTGCTTTACCGATTCTTGTTTTGTAAAGAACGATATATATTACGGCTGTTACTATGAGTACCACCGCAAATGCGACTAATTTTTCCGGGCTGATTGAAATTGCACCAAGCTGAATGGCGCCGTCAAAATCGTCAACATTGAGAGTTTTGTAGTTGGGACTGAAAACAGCAAGAAGGCCGTTTTCGAGAATGTATGCCACACCGAGAGTCAGAAGAAGCTGATTGTGTGTGGGGGCATCTGAAATCTTATCAATAAGAAAATGCTGAATGATATAGCCTAAAGCGAAAAGTGTGATTGCCGCAAAAACAAGAGCAATATAAGGGCTAATACCGAGTGATGTTGACACCACATAAACAGCATACATACCCACTGTCATCATTGCACCGTGGGCAAAGTTGGTAATCTTCATTACACCGAAGATGAGCGAAAGTCCGAGGGCAGCCAATGCATATACGCCACCCATAAGGGTACCGTCAAGAAACGCCTGGAAAAACTGCATATTCATTTAGCTGTCACTCTCCTTTTCAAATATAATTTCACCCTCAGCATATTCCTTCGGATAAACGATAACCTGCTTACCGTTCTGAATCTGAATGAGTACACCTGCAGAGTTGATGTTTTCACCCGCTTCGTCAAAGATAATTGCACCCTGAGGAAGAAGATGCTCAGTCATATTGGTTTCTGCCAATGCATTTCTCAAAGCTTCGTGGTCGGTTGTGCCTGCTCTTTTGAGTGCATCTGCGATAACCATAATTGATTCATAGCCGTAAATAGCACAAACGGGGATTTCTTCGCCATAGCGTTCGCGGTATTCTCTGAGGAGATATTCGGTTTCTTCGCTGTTGGGATTATATCTGTAGTTGATGTCAAAGAAGCCGTCTGCCTGAGTACCGTAAGTGTTTGTGAATTTTGCATCTGAGAAAGCACCGTTAGCAACTCCGATAATTGCAGGGAAAGTGATATTTCTGTCGATAAGCTCTTTTGCAAGCATATTCTGGTCTGAATAATAGCCTACGGGAATGAGAATATCAGGGTCAAGAGAAACAAGCTTTGTTACCTCAGCACTGAGAGTTGAAGCCTTTGCACTGTAAGGAAGCATACCGATAATCTCGAGTCCTGTTTCGTCAATTCTTGACTTGATATATTCTGCAATACCTGTGCCGTAGTTGGAATCCTCATAGATAATAGCAACAGTTTTCATATCATCAGTTTTGATGTAAGGAATATACTCAATGAAGTTTGATGAGAAGCCGACTGTGCTGGGCTGAATTCTGAATGAATATTTATAGCCGTTTGTAAGAAGTGTTTCACTTGCGGCAACTGTTACAACAAAAGGCACACTGAACTTTTCAGCTGTGCGGGAAACAACCTGAGCCGAGCCGCTTGTATATGTGCCTGTAAGAGCGCAGACATTCATATTGATAAGCTTCTGAGCTGCAGTTGCAGCACCGCCTGCAGTACCCAGTGAGTCAACAGCCTTGAGCTGAAGCATCTTGCCGTTGATACCGCCCTCGGCATTGATTTTATCAACAGCAATCTTCTGTGAGTTTACAAAGGCCTGACCCTCATAAGCCATACTGCCTGTAAGGGGGTGGATAGAGCCGATTTTAATTACATCACTGTCGTCTTCAGTGTCGCAGGCTGTCAGTGAGAAAACCATAGCCGCAACAACACAAAGGCTGAGCACAAGACACAGAATCTTTTTCATAAATGTTCTACACTCCTTTATTTATTATCTTAATCGCTTTTTTCGATAGTAATTATAGCAAAAACCGATTAAGCAGTCAATAAGCCAAATGTAAAAATATTGTTACACGCCTTTCACTAAAATTTCAATCAGCGCTTTCATAGGCTTATTGAGATATTTGTCTTTACGATAAATCACAGCTATCTTTCTCTTGGTGGAAACCTGATGGATGCTGTAAAAATCAAGGTCGTTTTCAAGAGTGCCGTAATTTTTATAGCTTGAGGGTAAAAGCATAATGCCAAGGCCCTCTTTTACCATAGCAATAGCAGTTGACAGCTCAGACACGCAAAGACCCACATCAGCCTGAGAGCCGCTTTTTTGCTTGAGGGTATAGAAGTAATCTGTCAGCAATTGACTGTCCTGAAGAGCGATGAATTTTTCAGAGCCAAGCTTTTTGAAGTCCACACTGCCGTTTTCAGCTAAAGCTTTTATATCACCGCCTTTTTTACATACGAGCATTACTTCTTCTTCGGTTACGGGCACGACTTCATAGTCTTTGAGTGATTCCTGAGAGGACAAAACTGTATAAGCAAAGTCAATATTGCCCTCGCTGAGATCCTTCATAATATCTCCCGTTTTGTTTTCACGGAAGTTAAGACTTACAGCAGGATATTCCTTTGTAAATTCAGCTACAACACCCGGCAGAAGAAAGGGGGCTCTTGAGGGTGCAATGCCCATAGTAACACTGCCCGATGCACCGGAATCAGCATCGGTAATGCTGTCAAGAGTCTGTGTGTAGGTGTCGATAATTTTTCTGGCGCCTTTTATATAAATCTGTCCGTACTGAGTCAGAGTCAGAACTGATGTTGTTCTGTCAAAGAGGCTGACGCCTGCTTCTTTTTCGATTTTCTGAATCTGCTGACTGAGAGTAGACTGAGAAATATTAAGCTTTGCAGCAGCCTGAGAAAAGTTCATACATTCCGCAAGAGCAAGGACATATTCGAATCGTTTTAAGTCTGTCATATAAACACTCCAATCCAAAATAAATATAGCAAAACACCGTGAGGTTTGTCAAGGCACATTCTGATCATAAATTCAGTGGGAGCAAGAGGCGGGAGGCGGCTCCGTGAAATCGCTGAAATAGATTTCGGAGGGCGTTCCGACGGAACGCCCTCCTGCCGAACTGTGTTCGGCAACGGAGCCGCCGTGCAAACCAAAAATCCGCCTGACTAAAATCAAGCGGACTTTGATATTAACTTTTACAGCACACTTACTGTCCTATCCACATTTCTTCAAACTTAAGACCTGCGATTTTTTCAAGCGAAGCCTTTTCTTCGTCTGTGACAATTGCCACACCTGTTTCTTTCTTTTCTTTGATCTTAGCTCTGATGAAGTTAAGCTTATCCTTGGTGAGTCTGTAATTCATAATTGAAAGGAATGACAGGAACATAAATACCATGGGTATAAGAGTAAAGCAGATTGTTACACCGAAAACTGCGCTGTCTGACTGCTGGGCGGCTTCAAGCTGAGTGTTATAACCGAAGGCTCCAAGAAGCTTGCCGATACCGAAGGAAGCGAAACCGCTGACAAACTTCTTGATAAAGGTTGAGAATGTAGCAATAACACCCTCTCGTCTTTCACCTGTAATCATTTCGTCTACATCGGTGACATCGGGGAAGATATTGTTCTGTACACTTGCCATACCTGCAAGACCCAGACCGTACATAAATTCAACAACAAAAATTATCACGGGACTTCCCATACCTCTTGTAAGCCATGCAATTGCAAGAGCTCCCACAGCTACGGGCATAAAGACTTTAGCCGGCATCTGCTTATTCTTCTTGATTGAAAGGAAGTATGCCGGGAAGAAGCCTAAGACCTCACCCACAGCCTGAACAATTGTCAGCATTGAGTAGTCTTTTTCCTGCATAAGCACTGTATCCAGGAAGTAATAGAATGTCTGTGACACAAAAGCAGAGCCGAAAAGCATTATGAATCCGAAAAGGAAATACTGACGGAAAACTCTGTTTTTGATAACCTTCTTATACTGACCGAGGAACTCGTGAATATCAAGCTTTTCGTTGACCTGACCCAGTGAGCTTTCTTCTTTTGTACCCTTATAGGTGAAGATAAGCGGTAAGCTTGTCCACAAGCACAAAACGAGAGACATTATCGTGAATCTGCCTCTGTGCTCAGGTGAAAAGCTGGGTGTTATGAATATGCCATTGATACCGCCGAGCACAAGAGCCGCAACCGCGAATGACGAGTAGCTCGAAACAGCATCCATAACTGTTCTTATGGCATTGAACTGTGTTCGCTGATTATAACCGGGAGCTATACCCGGGAGCATAGCCGTGTGGGGTACCATAATCATTGTGCTGACAGTTTTGTAGAACATATAAGCAAAGATGTAATAAATCATTACGGGAGTAGTGTTGCCCGACTCCTGTGCAGAAGTTGAAATGCCAAATGAGTTCCACATAAGGAAGTATGCA
>JAGBSR010000256.1 GCA_017631745.1 Clostridia bacterium
ACCAGTACACAGGCAACGAGCTCAAGAGCGTTGACGGTTTTATCGGCTTTATTGCGGACTGTATCTATGTAGGCAAGGTTGATAACGGCGACACAACAGCCAAGAAGTTCAATTTTGCACCTCTGCCCGTAAACAGAATTGCAACTGCAAACAATGCTGACGAGCTTCACCTTTACTACCTTTGCTATTTTGAGCTCAACCGTATCTATGAAAACAACGGTGCAATGATTGAAGGCTTCATCAACAAAATTATTGCAAATCTCCGCCCTGCTTATGAGCAGTATTTAGCTGATAAGGAAGCAGCAAACACTGAAAAAGAAGACGAAGAAGCTGAAGTCGAAGCTGTGAAGGATCCCAACAAGGACCCCATAGCAGAAACAGAAAAGGTGCTCAGATCACTGTTCTTAGGTGAGCTTACAATGAGAGATGTCTTCTCTTTCCATCTCAGCACACTCACAGAAAACACAATCAACAACTTCTCAGACAACTTTATGAGCAGCATCAAAAACGCTATTGCAAACCTCTTCCAGAAGTTTATTGATGCAATTGACAGCTTTATGAATCTGCTCTTCGGTTGGACAGACGGTCTGTTAGGTTAAAAACAAGCATTGATCCCCGATTAATTTCGGGGATTTTTTCTATTATAACTTGAGATATTTTCACACTTATGATAAAATAATCTGTGGTATTGAGAAAGGAGGCGGAAAAATGAAAATCGCAATTATAGGCGGCGGTGCATCGGGACTTAGCTGTGCCATAGCCGCAGGAAGAAAAACGGCAGGTAAAAATGCGGAAATTGTGATTTATGAAAGCAAAGACAGAGTCGGTAAAAAGCTTTTGGCCACGGGCAACGGCAGATGCAATATGTTTAATCTCTACGCCAGAACTGAGGACTATTCTTCCCCTGATTTTGTACGCGACATACTTTCTCGCTATGATGCCGAGGCAGTCCGCCTTTTTTTCCAAAGCATAGGTCTTTACACCCGTGCCGATGAAGAGGGCAGAGCTTATCCTCTGAGTAATCAGGCCTCGGGTGTTCTTGATGCACTCAGACTCGAGTGTGAGCATCTGGGTGTAAAAATTCTCTGCGAGAGCGAAATTACAGACATAAAAAAGCAGGGCAAGGCCTTTGTTCTCAGTGACGGCAGAGCCTATGACAAGGTTGTGCTTGCCTGCGGCGGAAAGGCCGTAGCCAAAAACTTCGGCGGTTATGAGCTTCTCAAGGGTACGGGACACACAGTGACAAAGCTTATGCCTGCTCTTACTAAGCTGACGGTGAAGGATAATACATTTACAAAACAGCTCAAGGGCATAAGACACAAGGCAAATCTGAAGCTGTATATCGACGGCAAAAAAATTACCGAAGAAAACGGCGAGCTTCTCTTTGCAGATTACGGACTTTCAGGCATTGCAGTGATGCAGCTGTCGTCCTTTGTTGCAAGACATTTCAGAGTCAGCAAAACACTGCCCGTTGCCGAGTGCGACTTTGTGCCCTCAATGAGCTTCGGTGAGCTGTGTCAGGCAACAGAAAGAATATGCGGATATAACAAGGACATGAAAGCAGAAAATCTGCTGACAGGCTTTATGCCCAAAAAGCTCGGTGAAGCTGTGATAAAAAGTGTCGGTGTACCTCTGAGTGCGGCGGTGTCACAGCTTGGCACCAAGGATATAAAGAGCATTGCCTCAGCCTGCAAGAGCTTTAAGTTTGAAATATCGGCCCTGAGACCCTTTGACGATGCTCAGGTGACCTCGGGCGGTGCAGACCTGAGAGATTTCGACAGTAATACCCTTGAATCTAAAAAGGTGAAAAATCTTTATTGCTGCGGTGAATTGCTCGATATAGACGGCCCCTGCGGAGGATATAATCTGCTGTGGGCATTTGCCTGCGGTCTGGCTGTGGGCGAAAATCTCATTAACTGATAATCGGGAGATAATATAATGATAAGAATTAACGAAGTCAAGCAGGGTCTCGACTCTTCAAAAGAGGATTTATTCAGAGCCTGCAAAAAAATATTAAGAATAGACGACGAGCAGATTAAATCTATAACTATTGCCCGTCAGAGTGTTGACAGCCGTAAGAAGGATGATATCTTCTTCGTTTACAGTGTGGATGTTGAGGTTTTCGGCGACGAAGAGAAAATCATCAAGCGCTGCAACTCCAATAAGGTTATATATGTTGAGCCCTTTAAGTATGAGTTGCCCGAAAACAAGCGCACTTCAAAATATACTCCCGTGGTTGTGGGTCTCGGCCCTGCAGGTCTTTTTGCGGCGCTGACTCTTGCAAGAGCAGGTCTTAAGCCCCTCGTGCTTGAAAGGGGCAGAGATGTTGATGCGCGTACCAAGGATGTAAATAACTTTTTTACCAATAAAATCCTCGACGAAACCTCAAATGTGCAGTTTGGCGAGGGCGGTGCAGGCACATTCTCAGACGGCAAGCTGACACCGGGTATCAAGAGTCCGCTTTGCAGAAAGGTCTTTCTTGAGTTTGCAAACCACGGTGCACCCGAGGAGATTCTCTATTCAGGCAAGCCTCATATTGGTACTGATAAGCTTGCGGCTGTTGTCAAGAGCATGAGAGAAGAGATAATCTTCCTTGGCGGTACTGTAAAGTTTGAAGCTAAGCTTACAGACCTTATTGTATATAACGGCTTTATTCAGGGTATATCCTATGAAGAAAAAGGCAAGCATTATGATATGGAAACCGATACTGTTATTCTTGCTATCGGTCACTCGGCAAGAGATACGGTTAAAATGGTATATACCAAGGGCGTAAAAATGATGCAGAAGCCTTTCTCCGTCGGTGCAAGAATTGAGCACCCGAGAGAGCTTATTGATAAAGCGCAGTACGGCGCCTTTGCAGGTCACAGAGCACTCGGTGCTGCCGACTATAAGCTGGCCTGCCACGGTGAGCACGAAAGAGGCGCATATACCTTCTGTATGTGTCCCGGCGGTACTGTTGTGGCGGCAACAAGCGAAAAGGGCGGTGTGGTTGTAAACGGCATGAGTGAGTGGGCGAGAAACGGTGAAAACTCCAACTCGGCACTGCTTGTAAATGTTTACCCCGAAGACTTCCCTACAGACCATGTGCTTGCGGGCTTTGATCTGCAAAGAGATATGGAGCAGAAGGCTTTCATTCTCGGCGGCGGTGACTATTCGGCACCCTGTCAGCTTGTAGGTGATTTCCTCAGAGGTGAAAAATCAACTAAGCTTTCTTTTGTAAATCCCAGCTGTCCTACAGGTGTAACACCCACAGACATAAGAAATGTGCTTCCAAAGAAGGTTACGGACACAATGGCAGATGCAATTGTGCAGATGGATAAAAAGCTCAGGGGCTTTGCTTTGGCTGATGCAGTTTTAACAGCTCCCGAAACAAGAAGCTCATCACCCGTAAGAATTATCCGTGACGAGGTTTATCAGACCAATGTAAGAGGTCTTTATCCTTGCGGTGAGGGTGCAGGCTATGCCGGCGGTATTGTTTCAGCAGGCGTTGACGGCATCAAGTGTGCCCACGCAGTGCTTGAAGACGAAAGATATTGATAATAAAATCAACGCGTTTTTGATAGCCTTCCCTTTTAAGGGAAGGGGGACCGCGTAGCGGTGGAAGGGTTATTCCGCGATAGGAAAAGTAACGCCTCGCGGCGAGCGGAAAAACATTATATCTGCTTCGTAACTCGATATGCACCTATGGTGCGAGAATATATTAAGGAGAGATAATATGAAAATCAAACTTAAAGCTTACGCTAAAATCAATCTTATGCTCGATATTCTCTCGAGACTTGATAACGGCTACCACGACCTTTATATGATAATGCAGTCAGTGTCTCTCCACGATGTTGTAACTGTGGAAAAGACAGACACCAAGGATATAAAAATCACCTGCGATGTGCCGTCAATTCCCACAGATGAAAAGAATATTGCATATAAGGCCGCTAAGGCATTCTTTGATTACACCGGTGCGGAAAATACCGGTATTGCAATCGATATTCAGAAAAATATTCCCCACGCAGCAGGTCTTGCAGGAGGAAGCACCGACGGAGCGGCTGTTATTGTGGCTCTGGGTGAAATTTTCGGTGCAAAGCTAAAAGAAAAAGATATTATTGCCATAGGCTCAAAGGTGGGCGCGGATGTGCCTTTCTGTGCTCTGGGCGGCACAATGCTTGCTCAGTATACAGGCACAGTGCTCTCACACCTGCCTGATATGGATTTGCCTTATATCATAATTGTAAAGCCCTCTCAGGATGTTTCAACGGCTGAGGCTTATGCGGCTTTTGACACTGCCGAAAGAGTACGCCATCTTGATAAAAACGGTATGCTTCAGGCGGTGATTGCAGGGGACAGTGACAAGGTATATGAAAAAATCGGCAATGTTTTTGAGCAGTTTATAGATGTAACAGAAAGAGTACTCATTAAAGATGTAATGAGAAAACACGGCGCAAAATGTGCATGCATGAGCGGAAGCGGACCAAGCGTATTCGGTATATTTGAAGATAAGGTGTCTGCGGAAAAATGTCTCGCTGAGCTTAAAAAGGATTATCCGCAGAGTTATCTTTGCGCATCTGTGCAGCGTGGTTGTGAGGAAATATAATATGGCTACTGTATTAGCGGTTGTAATTTTCATTTCCTACATTGGTCTCGGTATTCCCGACTCGCTTTTCGGTGCGGCGTGGCCTGCAATTTACAGTGAGATGACTCTGCCGGTGTCATATGCAAATTTTATTACGGTAATTCACGCTACGGGTACAATAATCTCAAGTCTTATGAGTGCAACCTTAATTAAAAGGTTCGGCACCTCAAAAGTGACTTTTATCAGCACTCTTATGACAGCTGCGGCACTTTTAGGATTTTCTGTTTCCGATAATATGGTATGGCTGTGCCTTAGTGCAATACCCTTAGGCTTAGGCGCAGGCTCAATAGATACGGCCCTTAACAACTATGTTGCTGTTAATTACAGTGCAAGACAGATGAGCTTTTTGCACACTTCTTACGGAGTGGGTGTAACCGTGAGCCCTTATCTTATGTCTCTTGCAATAGGTGACGGCAACTGGCGTAGCGGATACAGAACGATGTTCATTATTCAGCTTTCTATTGCTGTGCTTGTTTTGGTAACACTGCCGGTGTGGAAAAAGGTGAAAGAACAGAAAGCCGAGCCGGAGGTTAAACAAAAAACACTAAGCATACCTAAAGCTTTAGCTATACCTAAATTTAAAGCCACACTGTTGATTTTTATTTTTTCAGTGGCAATTGAAGCAGTTTGTCTTGTCTTCGGGGCTACATATCTGGTTGAAGCCAGAGGTGTTACACAAGAGCAGGGAGCCGGTTGTATCACCTTCTATTTCCTCGGTATGACTGCAGGCAGATTTCTCAGCGGAATAATATCCTCAAAGCTTTCACCAAAACAGATTATAATTATTGGTGAGGGTATCACCTTTGTTGCACTTTTATTGATAATTGCACCGCTGAATATTGCTTTTGCAACCGTGGGTCTGTTTATGATAGGACTTGGAAACGGTCCGCTTTTCCCGAATATGACACATCTTGTTCCGATTCATTTCGGAACTCAGTTGTCTCAGTCTCTTATAGGTCTGCAGATGGCAGCATCAAGTGTGTCGGTGCTTCTCTCGCCCATACTTTTCGGTCAGATCGCCGAGCATTTAGGGTCGCATCTGTTTCCTTATGTGCTCATGCTTATGCTGATTTTAACGGCGTCGGCAACCTGCAGGCTTTTTTTGCAAGGTAAAAAGTCGGCTGACTGACGTAAACTTTAAGTGAGATGTACTACGGGGGCTCCACAGCCGAACGAAGTTCGGCAAGCGACGCAGTCGCTCAAAATCGCTTTGCGATTTTGGTGGAGCCCCCGACAGTTGTTTTCAGCAGAGAAATATATTGACAAAAACGCTCTTTTTTGTTAATATTTCAGCTGTAATGTGTTTGTTCTCCCACAATCATTATAAAAAATATCGTAAAGGATGGAGAGTAAATGAAAAAAGTTCTTAAAGGCGCAGTAACACTGATGGTTATATGCTTTATTATCTGCGCAGGTTTTGCAGTGCTGTCTGCTCAGGCGGCAGAGGATGGCACAACTGCGGCAAATGCCATTAACCTTAATGAGGGCGTTTACCACACAAAGAAGTGGACATATTCAAACTATAAGTTAGGCTGTTATAATAAAATTGTTATCGGTGAAAAAGGTCTTATGACCTTCAGTATGTTCAAGCCCTTCAGCGATGCAGGCGAAATAGAATCCTTAGACTTTGTGCTTTATAACACAGACGGTGAGGTTGTATGGGCGGCAGATACATACGATCAGATTGAGTCCTTCAACGATTCCTTTGTTTACCGCATAGGTCTCACTTCAGGCACATATTATATGTACTTAGACCCGTTTTTCTATATCGCTAAAGATTCCGACGGTATGGAAACTCGCTACAAGTTTGATTTTGAAGCCTGCGACAATTGGGAAACAGAAAACAACAACACCCTTGCCGATGCAACAAAAATCAAGGTCGGCAAGCTTTACAACGGCGTTTACGGTGAAGAGTCCTTCGATTACACCTATGCTGATTGCTATGCTGTATCTCTCAGCAAGGGCGCAGCATATGTTATCAATTTCGAAAACTTCTCTCAGATGAGCGAGGCTGACTTCGGCCTTTATGATGCAAAGGGCAACGAAATTCAGCTGCCTGAGGCTAAGATTGAGGGCAAAACTGCTAAGTGGGACATTGCCGTAAAGGAAAGCGGCACATATTATCTCGTACTCGATAACTACGGCAATGAATCAGGTATTTCATATAAAATCGGCGTTTTTGTCGCAAAAGAGCAGGAGTTCGCTTTTGATAAAGCTGTATCAGGTATCAAGGCAACCCAGACAGCTTCATCAGTTACTCTTAGCTGGAATAAGCTGTCTCAGGCAACAGGCTACAGAGTATATCAGTACAGCTCAAGCAAGAAGAAGTATGTTCAGGTTGCAAGCGTAAAGACCAACACCTTTAAGAAGACAGGTCTTAAGGCAGGCACAACATATAAGTTTAAAATCAGAGCTTATAAGAAGCTCAGCGACGGCACTGTTATCTGGGCTGAGGATTCAGCAGTATTCACAACTGCAACAAAGTGCAAAGCACCGAAGCTTACAGTTGCAAAGAATTACACAAACAGTCCTAAGGTTAAGCTTGAGTGGAACGAGGTAACAGGTGCAACAGGTTATCAGGTTTATTATGCAACAAGCAAAAACGGAACCTATAAAAAGATTGCTCTTAAAAATGCCGATGACGATTCCGTGGTAAAAGCATTCTCATCTTCAGCAAGCGGCAAGAAGATTTACTTCAAGGTCCGCGCATATAAGAAGGTCAGCGGAAAGATAATTTACGGTGATTTCAGCGCTCTTAAGAGTGCAGTGCTTCACTGAGGACTTTTCTTACAAAGAATATTATAAAGGCACTTCTTACGAGGTGCCTTTTTTATAAGGTTCTGTAACATATTATGGTTGATTCTGAAATGCAGAATTCAGAGTGCAGAATTAAGGGTCGCTTTGCTCCGATTATATCCGATTGAGGTAAGATATAAAATCGACGGCGGTTGGTATTTCAACCCGACTGACTCTGCGGAAGAAGCCTATAAATTTGATGAATTTTCACCCGCGACCGCAATTCTGCATTATGCATTTTGCATTCTGCATTCATCATAGTGCGTTCTGCATTATAATAAAATCAACCTTATTTTGAGACATAGCCTTTTATAAATAAAACTTAAATTATTATCGGTTTTACATTGACATTTTTCGCGCAGTGTGATAAAATAATGTGAAATGAAAATACGGCAAGGGAACTTGCAATTAACCTCGGTGTACGGAGTGTCAGCTTCCTTGCATTAGGGTTATTTTTTTATAAATTCAGGAGGTAGATTATGAAAGCATTCAAGGCAAAGGCAATATATGCAAACGGCTGTTTATCATCTCTTCCATTGACTACTGAAAACGGAATTGTTGTTTCTCGAAATGATCTTCAAGGGGATATTATTTCTTTTGACGGTATGTATATTTTTCCCGGTTTCGCAGATGTTCATGTTCATTTGCGTGAGCCGGGTTTTTCTTATAAAGAAACTATAAAGACGGGCACACTTGCTTCAGCTCACGGCGGGTACACTGCCGTATGCTCAATGCCCAATCTCAATCCCGTACCTGACAGCGTGGAAAATCTCAGACAGCAGCTTGATATCATCGAAAAGGATGCCTGCATCCACGTATACCCTTACGGCTCAATTACCGTCGGTCAGATGGGCGAAAAGCTCAGCGATATGGACGGTATGGCAAAGGACATCATTGCTTTTTCAGATGACGGCAGGGGAGTTCAGAGCGACGAAATGATGGAAGAGGCTATGCGAAGAGCTAAGTCTCTGGGCAAAATGATAGTTGCTCACTGTGAGGTCAACGACCTGCTCAAGGGCGGTTATATCCACGACGGCGAATATGCTAAGGCTCACGGCCACAGAGGCATCTGCTCTGAAAGCGAATGGAAGCAGATTGAAAGAGACCTGAAGCTCGTTGAAAAGACAGGTTGCTCATATCACGTTTGTCACATCTCAACTAAAGAGAGCGTTGAAATCATCCGTCAGGCTAAGGCAAAGGGCATAGATGTCACCTGCGAAACAGGCCCTCACTACCTGATACTCGACGACAGCGATTTGCTCGAGCACGGCAGATTCAAGATGAATCCTCCTCTGCGTGCAAAAGAAGACAGACTCGCTCTCATCGAGGGTATCAAAGACGGCACAATCGATATGATCGCAACCGACCACGCCCCACACTCCGCCGAAGAAAAGGGCAGAGGACTTGAAAAGAGTATGATGGGTGTTGTAGGTATCGAAACTGCATTCCCGCTTATGTATACACACTTTGTTGAAACAGGTGTCATCACTCTTGAAAAGCTTATTGAGCTTATGAGCATCAACCCGAGAAAACGCTTCGGTATCGGTGGCGGTACAGATGAGGGTCAGAGTGCAGATTTCACAGTTATCGACCTCGATGC
>JAGBSR010000257.1 GCA_017631745.1 Clostridia bacterium
ATCTCCCTTTAAAATTACTGAATCAAATACATAAACACCAACTGAAAAAAATTATATCATTGAGCATATTTATTGTCAACAACTCAATAACAACTTCTCGCTCTCTAATTTATCCCAACTAAAAATGGCGGGTAGGAATTAACCTACACCGCCTAAGTTTATCGCGTACCAACACTATTTTTATTTTGCGCTCGCCGCGCGGCATTACTTTTCTTATAAGAAAAGTAATCAAAAGAATTTTGCTTATTTATTCTTCAATTGTGCCGCTCTTTGCCATTTCAAATTCGTCTTCAATTTCAGCTGAAGGCTTCTTTGTAAGAAGTGAAACTACAACAATCACAATAGCTGAGAATATGAATGCGGGCATAAGCTCGTAAATCGAGAAGATACCGCCGAAGGTAGGCTTGAGGAAAAGCTTCCAGAAGAATACCATACCTGCACCTGAAACCATACCTGCAATAGCACCGGGATAACTTGTTCTCTTCCAGAAAAGTGAGAAGAGCATAATAGGACCAAATGTAGCACCAAAACCTGACCATGCAAATGATACGATATCAAAAATTACACTGTCTTCATCCCACGCAATTGCAATACCAATGATTGAGATAATGAGAAGAGCAACTCTTGACACCCACATTACTGCCTTATCATCAGCGTCCTTCTTTGTGAGAGAAGTGTAGAACTTAGCAGCTTTGGGTGACTTTTCGTAAATATTCTTTGCAAATGCTGATGAAGCAATAAGAAGATATGAGTCAGATGAGCTGATTGTTGCAGCAAGTACACCTGCCATAACTACACCTGCAAGAAGCGCAGGAAGAAGGAACTCTGAAAGGTTGATGAATACGTTTTCAGCACCACCGCTTGTAAGAAGGTTTTCCTTAACGGGGAAGATGGCTCTGCCGATAACACCGATGCAAACAGCTGCAAAGAGTGAAATGACAACCCAAACTGTTGCGATACGGCGTGACTTCTTAAGCTCGCTTGTCTTTCTGATAGCCATAAATCTCAGAAGCACCTGAGGAATACCGAAGTAGCCGAGACCCCATGACATAGTTGAAAGGATTGTAAGAAGTGAATAGTCTGAAGCCTCACCGAACTGTGCAACACCGTCAACTACCTGCTGAACACCGTCTGCATTGGTAATGGGTGAAGCCATTGATGTGAGTGAAAGATAACCGGGAATAGCCTGAGCATTTGCAATAACTGCATCAAGACCGCCTGCATGAATAGTACCTGTAACAAGTACTGTAACAAGAGCAACAACCATTACAACAGCCTGCATAAAGTCAGATACACTCTCAGCAAGGAAGCCACCAAGGAATGTATAAACAACAACGAAAATCGCACCAACGATAAGCATTGAATGATAGCTGTAGCCGAAAAGTGTGCTGAAAAGCTTACCGCAGGTTACAAAACAGCTCGAAGCGTAAACAGTAAAGAAAATAAGAATAAAGATAGCTGACAGAGTCATAATGATATTCTTCTTTTCCTTGAAACGGTTTGAGAAGAACTCGGGAATTGTGATAGCGTTACCTGCTACTGTCGAGTACTTGCGAAGTCTCTTAGCAACAATAAGCCAGTTGACATATGTACCGATAGCAAGACCGATAGCTGTCCATGCAGCATCTGCGATACCGCACCAATAAGCAACGCCGGGAAGACCCATAAGAAGCCAACCGCTCATATCTGATGCCTCAGCACTCATTGCTGCAACCCAAGGGCCAAGTGTACGGCCGCCGATGAAATAATCCTCGGAGCTCTTGTTTGAACGTTTGGCATAAAATACGCCAATACCGATAACAATTAGCATATATCCTGCCATAGCGAGAAAAATTTGTAATGTAGATGAATCCATATTTTACATCCTCCTAAAAATATCCTTTTTATTATACACTAATATTTTAGCTTTGTAAAGTAGTAAATCACTAAATTTTTAACTTTATTATCAAAATATAATTAAAGCTTACTTAAAATACCAATAAACTATAGACATAAGTAAAAAGCTATGGTATTATTTAACCAGAATATATCCCGAGGTATAATTATGAACACTGCCAATAAACTCACTATTTTCAGAGTAATACTCGTACCGTTTTTTGTTTTATTTATGTTGTGCGACATAACCGACTACAGCCGACTTATCGCTCTGATACTTTTTGTCGTGGCAACTATCACAGATCATCTAGACGGTGCAATAGCAAGAAAATATAATATGATTACATCTTTTGGCAAGTTTATGGATCCCATTGCAGATAAGCTTCTTGTTTCATCGGCGCTTATTTGTCTGACATCCTTGGGTGAAATGCCTGCCTGGGCAGTAATTATCATCATTCTCAGAGAGTTCGCCGTAAGCGGTATAAGACTCGTTGCCGCCGACAACGGTGCCGTAATTGCTGCTGCCGGTTGGGGCAAAGCAAAAACAGTTGCCCAAATGGTAATGATAATAATCTTCCTGCTGAAAATTCCTCAGCTCTACATTCTTTCACAGATTTCACTGTACACTTCCGTTATACTCACAGTAGTATCAATGGTCGATTACCTTATTAAAAATAAGAGTGTTATTAAGTTTAAATGATAGTGCAAAACAAAGCTCAAACCCGACAGATTATTCTGCCGGGTTGTTTTTTACATCAGTCGTTTGCAACCGGCAAACTTGCTGACTGTTTCTATTTTAACGCTCGGTTTGCAGGGGCGGCGGCTCCATTAAATCGCTTTGCGATTTACAGCGAAGGAACTTCGCTGAGCCGAACCCCCAGGTTTCGGCTATGGAGCCGCCTCTCCCCTCTTGCACTCACTTACCCGCGTACA
>JAGBSR010000026.1 GCA_017631745.1 Clostridia bacterium
GGTGAGCTGACATATTGACGATAATTGTAGGCTTCTCAGATTTTTTATATGGCGCAAATTTGAAGCGTCTGAGAGTGGTATCAAGGGAGGTTGCAGAGGGTCTGTTTTTTTTGTTGAAGTACTCTTCGCTGATATCTTTTTCAGCATAGAACATATCTCCCTCGGTCATTGAGCCCACAGCCTTTCGGATAGCGGTTGCAACTGAGCCGTATAAAAACTCCATATATTCCGGGTCGGTACCCTGCTCGGTTTCCCACATGCCCGACATTGCACTGCCGATATTCAGCGGCCATTTGCGGTAAATCTCAGTCCAGAGGCCCTGAGTGTCTATGCCCGAATGGGTGTGGGTTGCAAAGATGTTGATTGAGTTGATATTGTTCTCTTTTGCGAAATCCTGAAGCATACCTCTGACAATTCTGATATCGCCGTTTGACATACCGATTGAGTCAACAGTTGCAAATACTGCAGTACCCCTACCGGAGCCGTCGCTAAGAGCAATAACTCTGACCTTCATATCGTCAAGGATTTCTCTTACATCGTTGGTAAAGAAATTCTGCTCGCTGATAAAGCCCCCGAGGAAAAGGTCGTAGTCCTGCCAGTTTTCAGGCACAAGACTCGCTTCACTGTGGCCGAGCGACCATACTGCGCCTTTTTCTGCTTTGTCGATAAATTCAGCAGTACCCTCAAAGAAATTGTCGTAGACATAATCTTCTTCAGACACAAATTTGCTGTTTTCTTTCATTGCATAATCAAGGCCGCCTACAAGAGCATTCATAAGCTTGTCTACAAACAGAGCAAGCGTTCTTGTGATAGGCTCGTTTGCTCTTTCAAAGTCCACAGCTGAAACGGGCATTGCAGTTGCGCTGAAAAGCATCACTGCCACGAGAATCGCGGATAAGATTTTTTTCTTCATATAAATTCCTCCCCATAAAAAATATCGCATATTGCTCATATAAATAATGACACAATTATGCGATATTATAATTCTAATATGTAATTTTCAGTTTATTATTCTGTAAATTTATACCAACCCAATTCAGCAAGGCTTCTGAGTGTTGCTTCGGGTATATCGGAAATTTCCCCATCTTCAAGCTTAAAAATAAAACGAGCCGATGTACTTCCGGGATAGCTCTCATTGATAAGGTCGCTGATTATGAGTATTCTGTCGCCGTCTGTGAGCTTTTCAACATCTGTGCCCAGTGCCTTATTGTAGCTATAGCGTATCGGCGAGCCCCTTTCGTCAATTATCATATAAGAACCGTTTTCACATTTAAGACTGTAGCCCTCGGTTACAGTTGTTGATTTAAGTGCGGTAACAGTAAAAAATCCCACACCTAAAACCAACACCAGAATTATCAATATAATTATTGCTTTCTTCATATAAATCACCTCTTATTGTATAAGATAAATTTTACACCTTATTTGTTGCAGAAATATTAAAATTATTTTTCACGGCTTAAAATTACGGCAGAGTACAAAAACATAAGAAAAAACTTGACTTATGGGGCAATATTTGCCTAAAAAGCTCTTGCAATAAGAAAAACAATATTGTATACTATTATATGTATGTAAAATGGCGTAGTGTAATATGAAGCCATCACTCTATAAATATAACGGAGGAATTACCATGGCAGAAATGGAAAAGAGTAACAGTTTTATTTCCATGGAACACGACATTCTCAAGTTCTGGGAAGATAACAACTGCTACGACAAGCGTAAAGAAAAAAATCAGGGCAAGGAGCGTTTCCGCTTCATCGACGGTCCTATTACAGCTAACAATCCTATGGGTATCCACCACGCTTGGGGCCGTACCCTCAAAGATACCTTCATCAGATACAAATATATGAAAGGCTACGATTGCCGTTGCCAGAACGGTTTTGACTCACAGGGTCTCTGGGTTGAGGTCGGTGTAGAAAAAGACCTCGGCTTCGAAAGCAAAAAGGATATCGAAGATTACGGTATCGACAAGTTCACAAGACAGTGCGTTGACCGTGTTAAGACATATTCAGGCGTAATCACCGAGCAGTCAAAGAGACTCGGTCAGTGGATGCAGTGGGACAACTCCTACTTCACTAACACAGACAAGAATATCACAAGCATCTGGCACTTCCTTAAGACTTGTGACGACAACGGCTGGATTCAGAGAGAATACAAGCCTATGCCCTGGTGTCCCCGTTGCGGTACATCACTTTCAGAGCACGAAATGACAGGTTCATATAAGACAGTTACACATAATTCAGTTTTCTTCAAGCTCCCCGTTGAGGGTCTTGACAGCAAAATCATCGTGTGGACAACTACTCCTTGGACTCTTTCATCAAACGTTGCTCTCGCAGTCAACCCCGAAATCGACTATGTTGAAGTAAAGGTTAAGAGCGACGAGCAGACACTTATCCTTGCTAAGAATGCTATCAAATATCTCGGCGACGACAAGCTTGAAGTGCTCCGTATGTTCAAGGGTGAAGAGCTCGTTGGCAGAAAGTTTGAAACCTGCTTCCCCGAGCTTGAAGCTCAGCAGGGCTTCGAACACAAAATCGTAGCTTGGGAAGATGTAGACGCTGAAGAAGGTACAGGCGTTGTACACATCGCTCCCGGTTGCGGTGCAGAAGATAATGAGCTCGGTAAGAGACTCGGTCTCCCCGAAATTATGCCCGTTGACGATATGGGTATCTTCCTTAAAGGCTTCGGCTTCTTCACAGGCAAAAACAGCAAGACAATTGCTGAGGAAGTTTTTGAAGAACTCAAGAGCAGAAATAAACTCTATCTCATTAAACCTCACGAACACAGCTACCCCGTATGCTGGAGATGTAAGGAAGAGCTTATCTACCGTCTTGTACCCTCATGGTTCATCACCACAGAAGAGCTCAAGCCCCGTCTTATCAGAAACGCAATGAGCGTCAAGTGGGAGCCCGAATCAAACGGCAAGAGAATGCTCGACTGGCTCAATAATATGGGCAACTGGAACATCTCACGTAAACGTTACTATGGTATGCCCCTTCCCTTCTATGTATGTGAAGACTGCGGCAACGTACACGTTGTAGGCTCAATCGATGAACTCAGAGAATTAGCAGTTGACCCTGCTAAGGTTGATGCTCTCCCCGAGCTTCACAGACCCTGGATTGACGAAGTTGAAATCAAGTGTCCCAAGTGCGGTAAGGCTGTAAAGCGTATCACTGACGTTGGTGACGTTTGGCTCGATGCAGGTATCGTTCCCTTCTCAACAACAGGATACTTTGACGATAAAGAAGAATGGAGAAAGAACTTCCCGGCTGAATGGGTTGTTGAAATGCGCGAGCAGGTTCGTCTCTGGTTCTACTCACTTCTGTTTATGAGTACTGTTCTTGAAGACAGAGCTCCTTATCAGAGAGTACTCTGCCACTCAAGTGTTATTCAGGAAAACGGTCAGAAGTTCTCAAAGACAGGCTATATGATCCGTTTCGACGAAGCAGCTGAAAAGATCGGCGCTGATACAGTCCGTTACCTCTATGCAGGTGCTCCCGTTGCAAACGACGTTCGTTTCGGCTTCAACCTCGGTGACGAAGCAAGAAGAAAGCTTCTTTCATTCTGGAACATCTACACCTTCTTCGAGACCTATGCTAAGATTGACAAGCCTAACTTCGAGGGTTACACACCCGATAAGAATGCTATGACAGTTACAGATAAGTGGCTCGTTATCAGAACTAACGACTTCATCAAGAAGGCTTCAGCTCAGATGGACGACTACAAGGCATACAATGTAATTAAGGAATTTGAAATCTTTGTTGACGATATCTCCAACTGGTATATCAGAACAAACCGCCGTCGTTTCTGGAAGACAGGCGACGAAAGCGACAAGATGATTGCTTACTGGACTCTTTACAA
>JAGBSR010000027.1 GCA_017631745.1 Clostridia bacterium
CGAGATTGTTGAGCAGTTCAGAAGTGCTCAGGTAACTGAATATGCCCTTAATCTTTCAAGCGGTTCACTTGAATATAAGTTAAACGGCAATGATGAAAAACTTACTTATGTAGTACCTAATGTTGAGATTTTCCTCAACGATGTGCATAACTATGTAACTGAGTACAACATTGAAAACCCCGATTCAAAAATCAAGTATAACTATGAAAAGGGCTCAAACGGCTCCCTTTGGGCGAGTATGCTTCCCACCCTTCTGATGACACTTATGTTTGTGGGCGTGATGTTCTATCTCTACCGCAGAATGGGACAGACTATTCAGAATGAAAACAACCATGCTCTCACATTCGGCAAGGCACGCATCAAGCTCGGCAAAGACCGTAAGAGCAAGACAACCTTCAAGGATGTTGCAGGTGCTGACGAAGAAAAAGCAGAGCTTGAAGAAATAGTTGACTTCCTTAAAAATCCCGACGAATATAACAAGCTCGGCGCTCGTATTCCCAAGGGTGTGCTTCTTGTGGGCCCTCCGGGTACAGGTAAGACACTGCTTGCAAGAGCAGTTGCAGGTGAAGCTGGTGTACCATTCTTCTCGATTTCAGGCTCTGACTTTGTTGAAATGTATGTAGGTGTCGGTGCATCAAGAGTAAGAGACCTCTTCGATCAGGCTAAGAAAAACGCACCTTCAATCCTCTTTATCGACGAAATCGACGCTGTCGGCCGTCACAGAGGTGCAGGTATGGGCGGTGGCCACGACGAAAGAGAGCAGACACTTAATCAGCTTCTTATCGAAATGGACGGCTTCGGCCCCAACGAGGGCGTTATCATTATTGCCGCAACCAACAGACCTGATATTCTTGACCCGGCTCTTTTAAGACCCGGCCGTTTTGACAGACAGCTTACTGTTAATGCTCCCGATGTAAAGGGCAGAGAGGAAATCCTTAGAGTACATGCAAGAAACAAGCCTCTTGCTCCCGATGTTAAGCTCGATGTTATTGCTAAATCAACAGTGGGCTTCACAGGTGCAGACCTTGAAAATCTTCTTAACGAATCAGCTCTTTTAGCTGCAAGAAGAAAGAAAAAAGCAATCACTATGGATGAAATCGAAGAAGCTACCATCAAGTGTGTTGTTGGCACCGAAAAGAAGTCACACAAGATAAGCGATAAGGAAAAGAAGCTCACTGCTTATCACGAGGCAGGTCACGCTATTGCTACTTATTACACCGAGGGTCAGGATCCTGTTCATCAGATTTCAATTATACCCAGAGGTATGGCAGGCGGCTTTACAATGTCACTTCCTCTTGAAGATAAGAGCTATCGCAGTAAGAACGATATGCTCGGAGATATTGTTGTGCTTCTCGGCGGACGAGTTGCAGAAAAGCTCAAGCTCGGTGATATTTCAACAGGTGCTTCAAACGATATTGAAAGAGCAAGCTCAATTGCAAGAAATATGGTTACTCGCTACGGTATGAGTGACGAGCTCGGTCCTATTATGTTCGGCTCGGCAAATCACGAGGTTTTCCTCGGCAAAGATTACGGCAGTGTGAGAAACTACTCCGAAACAATTGCAAGCGATATCGACAGCGAGGTTAAAAAGATTATCACTTCAAGCTATGATAAGTGTCAGGAAATCCTCACAACTCACGACGACAAGCTTGTGCTTGTTGCTGAGTATCTTATCAAGCACGAAAAGGTTGATGCTGATATCTTTGTTAAGCTTATGGACGGCACTTATGAAGAGCCCGCAGAAGAAACAGCAGCTGAAATTTTACCTGTAGAACAGACTGTAGAGGAAACAGCCGAAAACACAGAAGAATAATTTTCATCCCTCTTTCACTTTAAATGTGACAGAGGGAGTTTTTTTGTACTCTTAAATTGATTTTACATCTTGTTATAAGGAAAAGTTTGTGATATAATTTAGTTTGAATTGATATGTAAATTTCTCTTTAGGGGGCTATTGCTTTGATAGAATATATTAAAATAATTATTACAGCTGTTATATGCGGTTTTATGGCACCTTTGCCGTCATCGGCATCGGCACATTTCAGTCTGCTCAGCAGCGCTGTTTCTCTTACAAGCGATGAGAGTAAGCTCGGCTTTTATTTCGCAGTATTTTCTCTTGCTTTTTCAGTATCGGTTTTCTTGTGCCTGAGAAAGATTTACTCAAAGAGTATCAAGGCGCTCTTTGTTAAAAAGAGTACAAAAGGCGAAAATCTTAAGGTTTACAGAAATGTTGCAAAAAACATTTTCCTTACTGTTCTCCCTGTCGCAGTACTGTTTATACCTGTCTCTAAGGATGAACTGCTTATTGACTATTTTGATAAGTTCTTAACAGGCAACGGACTTTATCTTACAGGTGTAGCTTGTATAATCAATGCTCTTATACTTGTTATTGCCCGTTGGTACGCCAAGCAGGAAAACCGCAAGCTTAAAAGAGTATGCGGCACAATGAGTGCAATGAGAATGTCGGTTTATCAGCTTGTGAGCTTTATTGTTCCCGGCTTTTCACATGTTTCCTCAGGTGCAACAAATATGCTTATGAGTGATGTACATCCCAAGGTTATAATGAGAGAGGTTTATCTCTATCTTGCCCCCTCAATGTTTATTGTTAACCTTGTAAAGATAATCAGATATCTCATTAAGGACACAATCGTCGATGTTGTGTGTGTAGTTATCGGAGCGGTAACAGTTATGCTTATAAGCTATCTCGTAATGAAGCTTATGGCTAAGTTCAATCCTAAAAAGGTACTTGGATTTTTCAGTATATATTCAGCGCTTCTCGGTATTGGTGTAGTGCTTTTCACATTTATTGTTTAACGGAGAAAAAATATGGCTAACACAAAAAAATCAACTGCAAAGAAGAGCAGTACTTCTAAAAAGACCTCTTCTTCAAAGAAAGGAAAGACAAGCACAAAGGGCAAGACTTCAGCTTCAAGAGCTAAGAAGTCAGATTATGTCAGCTCGTCTACAGGTAAGAGAGTACCCTTCAGTGAGCAGTATTACAATGCTATTATGCTTTGCTATCTTCTCGGCGGCGGTCTTATGCTTGCTATAGCTCTTATCAAGGGCTCTAATATATGGACAGGTCTTCGCTCGGTGATGTTCTCGGTATTCGGTGTTTCCTTCTATCTTCTTACTGTGCAGACAATTGTTATCGGTATCAGAATGGCTCTTCATAATTTAAAGAGAAGTCTTCTGGTTACAAATATATCAGGCTTTATTCTCAGCGCAAGCTTTGCAGGCTTTGTTCACCTTATTATGAATAAGGCTGATGAATTCGGTTGGACTGAGCAGCTTAAAGAGACAGCCGTTATCGGATGGGAATTCGGTCAGGGTCAGCTCAGCTTCAACGGCGGTATCGTCGGTGCAATTTTCGGCGGCGGACCTCTCTTTGCATTCGGCAAGGGCGGAGCTTTCGTAATGATTATCGCACTCTTTTTGGTGTCACTTTTCTTTCATCTTAATATTGAAACCGATTCTTTCGGTGACAGTGTTTCTGGTGCTATCAACGGTGGTAAGAAGAAAATCGATGAATCAGCTGAAAATATAAAAATCAAGCAGCAGGAAAGACAGAGAATCAGAGCTGAAAGGGCAGTGCTTCTTGAAACAGAGAAAAGAGAAGCCGAGGCTAAAGCTGCAGCCGAAAACACAGCCGATGCTTTTGATTTCAACAGTACTGAAATCGAGCTTGATATGGAGCCCAATACCGACCGAGAGACGGGAATGCCACTTCGTGAGGTCAGACGCTTCTTCCCTGAGGATAAAGTTTTCTCATATGATTACAACACACCAAAAGAGAGCGATAGCGCTTCAACTATAAAGCTTAGCTCCTTTGATTTTATTTCAGGGGACGCGCCCAAACCACGTATGCCCAAGAGAAATGTTGCACCGCAGAGTGAGTCGGGCGGTATGATAAGCGGCAATGCACCTAAAAAGCCTGTCGCCGAACAACCCAAGCCCTTTGAAACAAAAACGGAAGTTATCGCAGATGACGAAGAGGACATAGTAAGAAAGGCAGTTGCTGAGGCTGACGAAAGCCTTAAGAAAAACCTCAACGATGTTGAAAACTATAAGCAGGAAAAGAAAAAGCGCGACTATGTGCTTCCGCCTATAGAGTGTCTCAATCAGCCTGAGTTTTCTTCAAGCGAAGGCTTTGCGAATGAGATGCAGACCACTTCAAAGAAGCTTGTTGAAGTGCTTTCTTCGTTCGGAGTTGAGACTAAGCTTGTGGGTATCAGCAGAGGTCCCTCTGTTACAAGATATGAGCTTTCTCCCGCACCAGGTGTTAAAATCAGCAAGATTACAAACCTTGCTGATGATATCGCACTCGGTCTCGCTTCATCAGGTGTTCGTATTGAAGCACCCATTCCCAATAAATCGGCTGTAGGTATCGAGGTGCCGAACAGAAGCCGTTCTACTGTTACACTCAGAGAGATAATTTCATCGGCAGAGTACAAAAAGCATGCAGGCAAGCTTCTTACTGTTGCACTGGGTAAGGATATCACAGGTAATGTAAACTGTGCCGACCTTTCAAAGATGCCTCACTTGCTTATTGCCGGTACTACAGGTTCCGGTAAATCAGTATGCCTTAACTGTATGATTACAAGTATTCTTTATAATGCGACTCCCTCTCAGGTCAAGCTTCTTATGATTGACCCCAAGCAGGTTGAATTTACAGTTTATAACGGCATTCCTCATCTTCTTGTTCCCGTAATCACAGATGCGAGAAAGGCTGCGGGCTCACTTGCCTGGGCTGTTAGTGAAATGGATAACCGATATAAGGCATTTTCTAATGCAGGCGTAAGAGATATCGGAGGCTTTAACAAATATGTTCAGGCACATCCCGAAATCGAGCCTATGCCTCAGATTGTAATTTTCATCGACGAGCTTAATGACCTTATGATGGTATCACCTAAAGAGGTTGAAGACTCAATCTGCCGTCTTGCACAGAAAGCGAGAGCTGCAGGTATGCACCTGGTAGTTGCAACTCAGAGACCTTCAGTTGACGTTATCACAGGTGTCATCAAGGCTAATATTCCCTCGAGACTTTCACTTTCAGTTTCGTCTCAGGTTGACTCGAGAACAATACTTGACTGCATCGGTGCTGAAAATCTTCTCGGTAACGGTGATATGCTCTTTAGCCCTGTAGGTATCACTAAGCCCGTGCGTATTCAGGGTGCATATCTTTCTGACGAAGAAATCGAAAGAATTGTAACCTTTATCAAGGCTCAGGAAAATGCGGAGTATGACGACGACATTATGAGCGAAATCGAAAGAAATGCCGCCGCTGATAATTCTGGCGGAAAGAAAAAGTCAGGCGGAGCAAGTGTCGGCGACGAGGGCGGAAACTATGATGCTCTTATTGAAGACGCTATGGATTTAATCACTCTTGCAGATATTGCTTCTACTACTGCTATTCAGAGAAAGCTCGGTGTCGGTTATGCGAGAGCGGGCAGAATTATGGATCAGCTTGAAGAGCTCGGCTTTGTCAGTGCTGCCGAGGGTAATAAGCCCCGTAAGGTGCTCGTATCAAGAGCTCAGTATCTCGAGATGAAAGCCGCAGGTAACGAGCCTGAAACTTCAGAAGAAGAATACGATATTTTTTCAGACTAAAGAAGGAATAGGGCAGGGATAACTCTCTGCCCTAATAAAGATTTATTATGAGTAATTTTTTACCTATCAATAAAAAGGACGCCCTGGAAAGAGGCTGGGATGAGGTTGACTTTGTCTATGTTATAGGTGATGCCTATGTGGACCATCCCTCATTCGGCCCTGCTATCATTTCAAGGGTACTCGAGTATAACGGCTTTACCGTCGGCATTATCTCACAGCCTGACTGGCACTCAGCCGAAGCATTCAAGGAATACGGCAGACCGAGACTCGGTTTCCTTGTTACCTCGGGTAACATTGACTCTATGGTGGCCCATTACACTGCCGCAAAAAAGAAGCGCAGTGAGGATGCCTACACTCCCGGAGAAAAAGCAGGAAGACGACCGGACAGAGCTGTAATCGTATATTCAAACCGTATCCGTGAGGCTTACGGCAATGTACCTATTATCATCGGCGGTCTTGAGGCATCGCTGAGAAGATTTGCACACTATGACTATTGGGACGATAAAATCCGCCGTTCTGTTTTGTTTGACTCTCAGGCTGATATTCTCTCATTCGGTATGGGTGAAAAAAGTATAACCGAAATTGCTGAGCGACTCAGAACGGGCGAGGATATCAGCACTATCCGTGATGTCAGAGGTACCTGCTATATATGCGATGTAACCGAAACACCTCTTACAGGTGCCGAATGTCCCTCTTATGAAAATGTTATTAAAAGTAAAAAAGAATATGCAGTATCCTGCCGTATTCAGCAGGACGAACAGGACCATATCAGAGGCAAGATTGTAAAACAGCGTCACGGCAACAAGATGCTTGTTCAGAATCCGCCTATGCCTCCTCTTACAACTGCGGAGCTTGACGAAATCTATGCATTGCCCTTTGAGAGAAACTATCACCCCTCATATGAAGATGAGGGCGGTGTACCCGGTATCGAAGAGGTGAAGTTTTCAATCACCCACAACAGAGGTTGTTTCGGCGGCTGTAACTTCTGCTCAATTGCTTTTCATCAGGGCAGATATGTTACCTGTCGCAGTAAAGAGTCGGTACTCAGAGAGGCTGAGCTTCTGACGAAGATGCCCGACTTCAAGGGTTATATCCACGATGTTGGCGGCCCCACAGCAAACTTCCGTCAACCCTCTTGTGAAAAGCAGAAAACCCTCGGTCTTTGTAAAGGTAAGCACTGCCTTGCGCCTAAGGTTTGTCCTAACCTTAAAGCTGACCACAGTGAATATATAGATATTCTCCGTGATATGAGAAAGATAAAGGGCGTAAAAAAAGTGTTTATCCGTTCAGGTATAAGATATGACTATATGCTCAAAGACGCGGATGAAACCTTTTTCAAAGAGCTTATCCGTTACCATGTAAGCGGTCAGCTCAAGGTCGCTCCCGAGCACTGCAGTGCAATGGTGCTTGAAAAAATGGGCAAACCCTATATAGATACCTATGTCAGATTTTCTCAGAGATATTTCGAGCTGAGCAAGTCTGCAGGCAAAGAGCAATATCTTGTGCCATATCTTATGTCATCACATCCCGGTTCTCGAATTGAAGATGCAATTGAGCTTGCACTTTTCCTTAAAAAGAGAAAAATCCGACCCGAGCAGGTTCAGGATTTCTATCCCACACCCGGCACAATTTCAACCTGTATGTTCTATACCGAGCTTGACCCATACACAATGAAAGAGGTCTATGTTGCAAAAACGCCCGAAGAAAAAGCTATGCAGAGAGCACTGCTTCAGTATTATAACCCCGCCAACAAAGATGTTATCACAAAGGCTCTGAAAAAGGCAGGCCGATTTGATTTGATAGGTGACGGTGAAAAGTGTCTTGTCAAGGGTAACGCTAGTAAGAAAGCACCGTACGGAAAGTCAAAACCCGCCAACTCAAACAGATACGGAGGTAAGAATTATGGCAAGAAGAAAAAGTAAGAAGAAAATGAAAAAGCTGATAGGTATAATCATTGCACTCATCCTTGCGTTCTTTGCATATGAAGCCAAGGATGTTATAACAGAAAATGTTGATGTCAGTGAGTTTGCTAAAGGCGATGCTGTTTATGTTCATTTTATTGATGTAGGTCAGGGCAGCTCGACTCTCATTCAGCAGGGTACATCAGGCATACTTATCGACGCAGGCGAAAAAGACTACGGTCAGGTTGTAGTTGATTATCTTAACGAGGTTGGTGTAACTTCACTTGAGTATGTGGTTGCTTCTCATCCTCACTCTGACCACATCGGCGGACTTGATGAGGTGCTCTATGCATTCCCCGTCGATGAAATTGTATTGCCCGAGCTTAGCTATGACAATACACCCACAACCAGAGTTTTTGAGGACTTGCTTATAGCTATAGATGAAAACAATATTCCTGCAACTTTTACCTTAGCAGAAAATCATGGTATGTGGATGACGGACGATGTATCAATTTCAACAATCGGCCCTGAAAAACAAGATGATAATCTTAACAATATGTCTGTAACATGCTATGTAGGTTGTTACAATACTATTTTCGCTATCCTCGGTGATGCTGAAAAAGATGAATTAAAAGACATATATAATGGTAACTATTCACTTGAGGCTGACATTATCGCTCTCGGTCACCACGGCTCGAGCACATCTATCTACAAGCCGTATCTTGATGCAGTCAATGCCGATGTTGCAGTTATATCTTGTGGAGCGGGTAACAGCTACGGACACCCTCACAAAGAAGCGCTTGACTATATCGCAGAAAACAATATGAATTCTCTTCGTACTGACGAAATGGGTGATATTGTTTTCAAAGTTACTGCTGACGGATACAGTCTCGTTGAATAATAACTGAGGTGATTATATGAGT
Source organism: Clostridia bacterium (assembly GCA_017631745.1). Taxonomy (GTDB): domain Bacteria; phylum Bacillota; class Clostridia; order Oscillospirales; family Acutalibacteraceae; genus UBA6857. The sequence goes on from JAGBSR010000027.1 coordinate 8,432, forward strand.
AAAGCACTCATCAGAAAAATCTTAAATGCTCTTTCAATCGTTCTATTCGTTGCTATGACAGCAGTCGTGGCTTATAACTATGCTGCAATGGAATGCTCCATTGCTCATCAGGGTGCAAGCGCCCCTGCTTATGTAGCCTTTTTCAGCGGTGTACCGTGTGTAGTTTTAATTGCAATCTGCCTGATAATCGGCAGGGTACTAAAGGAGAAAAAGTGATGGAAAAGCTTATAGTTGACCGCATAGTCGGTGATATTGCAGTGCTTGAAAGAGATGACAGAAGCCACATTGAGGTTTTACTTTCAGATATCGGTTTAGATATAAAAGAGGGGAGTGTTCTTCTCTTTGACGGTGCTGTGTACACTGCCGATGTGACGGACGAAGATGTAAGACGAAAGAGAATTTTTGAGATGCAGCAAAAACTTAAAAACAGAGCTTGACGGTCAGTTGCGGCGGCTCCATAGCCGAAGCCAAAGGCTTCGGCTCAGCGATATAATCGCTGAAAATCGCGTAGCGATTTTATGGAGCCGCCTGCCACTTTCAGTATAAGAAAAAAGCTGAAAATAATTGTGCGAAAAGTATTGACTTGCGCAACATCTTGTGCTATAATCTTTCGCGATAACTCACGTATGGGGATTAGTGCGCCCGTTTGCATCTCATAAGAGGTGTGGCTCACTTTAGAACCTGCGGCGGTTAAAAAAACGAAAAAAAGGGAGGATATTACAATGTCAGTAGTATCAATGAAACAGCTCCTCGAAGCTGGCGTTCACTTTGGCCATCAGACAAGAAGATGGAACCCCAAAATGAGCAAGTACATCTATGTAGAAAGAAACGGTATCCACATCATCGACCTTCAGAAGACTGTTAAGAAGCTCGAAGAAGCTTATGCTTTCATTCGTGAAGTTTCAGCTGAAGGCGGCGAAATCCTCTTCGTAGGTACAAAGAAGCAGGCTATGGATTCAGTTCGTGAAGAAGCTATCCGTGCAGGCATGCCCTATGTTAACGCTCGTTGGCTCGGCGGTATGATGACTAACTTCGGTACCATCAAAAAGAGAATCAAGAGACTTGAACAGCTTAAGGCTATGGAAACAGACGGCACTTTTGCTCTTCTTCCCAAGAAGGAAGTTATCAAGCTTCAGCTTGAAACAGAAAAGCTTGAAAAGTTCATCGGCGGTATCTCAGGCATGAAGAAGCAGCCCGCTGCACTCTTCGTAGTTGACCCCAGAAAAGAAAAGATTGCTATCGCTGAAGCTCACAAGCTCGGTATCCCCGTAGTAGCTATCGTTGACACAAACTGTGATCCCGACGAAGTTGACTATGTAATCCCCGGTAACGATGATGCTATCAGAGCTGTAAGACTTATTGCAGGTGCTATGGCTGACGCTGTTATCGAAGGCAGACAGGGCGAATCAAATGCTCCTGTAGCAGAAGAAGCTGCTGAAGAAGCAGAAGTTGCTGCTGAATAATTTTTGACATTAACTTAACTATTATATAATAGGAGGAAATTAATTATGGCATTTACAGCTAAAGACGTACAGGCTCTTCGTGAGAAGACAGGCGTTGGTATGATGGATTGTAAGAAGGCTCTTGTAGAAGCTGACGGTGATGTAGATAAGGCAATGGACATCCTCAGAGAAAAAGGTCTTGCTTCAGCTACTAAGAAGGCAAG
>JAGBSR010000028.1 GCA_017631745.1 Clostridia bacterium
AAAACAGACTTTTAATTGATATCCGGTATTTTTCAAAAAAGCACCCGAATTTTGTTCGGTAAACTCGCCACCGTTGTCAAGGTAAACGCCATCGCGCATATAATCCAAGCCGGTGGTGTAAGCTGAAAGAATGATTTCAACTCCCTCCGAAGCTATGTAGCTTGTATTGACGGTGTACTGACTCCTTTTTGTAGGAACAGGTTGACCTGCTTCAAAACGAAAATCCGTTTTAACGTAGTCCGCCGGCTTCGTATCCGCACTTGCAGAGAGAGGCACTATGCTTAAAAGCATAAGCAGACATAATATAAGACTAATAGTTTTTTTCATTTTTTTACATCTCCTTTTTATTTAAATAGTCTTATCCAAGATTATTTTACACTATCGAAAATCAAAATACACCCTACAAATGTAGGGGTAAAAGCAAAAAAATTATTCGGCGGGATAAATTTTTATATCATCGGACACTTGAGCGCGTACCAAAAAAAAGCACTGCCCGACACGAAGTCGGACAGCGCGAAGGTGAGAGAGAATTATTTCTTAGCAAGCTCTGCATCAAGCTTTGACTGATATGAGCTCTTGTCTGCTGCGCTTTCAACCTTATCAATTGTTGCCTGAAGTGCTTCAAGGTCAGCCTTGTCACCGAAGACACCGATAATTGAAATGCACTGAGTTCTGACAAGTCTTGCCTTTGTTGCATCCTCAAAGATGTTCTTTGCAGCTTCAACGATTTCATCGTTATTCACATATGTAGCTTCAGTTGCCCATGCATCGAATCTGGTTGCACTCTTGTTTGCCATTTTGCTCAGACCTAGCCAGTTGGGAAGATCTTCACTTGCATATTCGCCCTTTAAGTAGTCCATAGTTGCCTTGTATGCAGCTTCTGAATAGTTATCGTGTGCGGGATAGTTATACCACATTTCAACCAGTGAAGTCATAGCATCATCGTGTGCATCTGCAAGGCTTTCATCCTTAAGAATCTTTGCAAGAGGCTCAACAAATCTGTCATCATCAAGTGAACCACAGTTAATAGCGGCCTCAGTTACAACGTCAATATTCTCATCATTGAGAAGTTCAAGCATCGCATCAATAAAAGGTGTTTTATCAGCAGGGGCAAGGAAGGTAACAGCTGATGAGAACCACTTTCTTACCATAAAGTTTTCATTGTCTTTTTGTGAAAGAACAAAGTCACAGAATTCAGCATCTGAACGGAAATTGCTTGCAAGATAACGGAAAACATATGCAATTGCGATGGGCTCTGTTTCTGATATAACCTTTGCCTTGATGGGTGCATAATATGCTGTTGTGTCATCGAAGAACACGTTGCCGAGTCTTGAATAATAGTAAGCTCTTACCTGAGCTGAATCGTTAGCGATAATAGCATTTGCACAGTCCAGGATATTGGGAAGTGTTGCACCGTCGTTCTTGAGCTGAAGAAGAGCATCGTTAGTAGCATTATCAGCGAAATTGAATCTTTCGTCAAGATCAGCGAGCTCGATTGTTTCGATAAGTGCTGTGTACTCCTCAACTGTGGGAGCAGTCTTATCCTTGATGAGCTTAGCGATAAGATCATCTGTTGTCAGTGTTGCATAAGCATCTTTTTTGATGCCGTGCACTTCATCTGCAGCAACCACAGGTGCATCAGGTTCAGTTGTGTCGGGTGTTTCTCCGCCGCCACCGCAGGCAGCAAGTGTTGCAACCATAAGAATTGCGAGAAAGATAGCTAAAAACTTTTTCATTTTGGTTTTCTCCTTTGATTTTTTATTGTACCCTGCCGAAAAAACAGGTTTACAGCTTGATTATACTATTTCCCGATATGGATGTCACCCTACAAATGTAGGGGTAAGAGAGAAATATTTTTAAATAACTACAAGTCTGCCTGTAATGTTTCTGTCAAGATTCTGATGATTTGACAGATACTCATCGAAAATGCCAAGGCAAGAGGTCGCCACCACAACAGGCTTTCCGTTTTTAAAAATCTCTTCGAGAGATATGTTGAAAAAGTCCTCAAGATTATTGAAATGGAACTGCTGAAGACCAATTCTGTAAATCTTGTCGTCTTCGATGGGCTTACCCTTGTAATCAAATTTCAGAAACTCATGTGAAGCTCTGTCATAAACCACACGCATACCTGATGAAAGCTGATAGAATTCACAGTGAGCACCATCCCAAACCTCATCACGGACCATAAACTTAATCATTCTCTTGAACTGTTCACCTGTAACCTTTATCATATAAGATGCATCGTCATAAGGGAAACATTCACAAAGATCAGAATAAAGCACAATGGGGCCAAGCTCAAAACTGCGGACACTGCCTGAGCCAAGAAGCATAATATCAAGGCCGAGACACTCGCACATAATATCTGAAAGCAGGCCGCCGAGAGCAGTTTCCTGAATTCGTGTAGGATGTGTAAGACGCTTTTTGAGACGAGTTACAACTCTGCCGTATTTTGCATCAGTCTGAACTTTATAACGGCTGAGTATTTTTTCAAGCACCTCATCTCTGGGACAGTGCTTATCATTTATAGGTATAGTTTTCCAGGTGAAGCTGTCAATACAATTGTTATCAGTATCAACCATAATATCAAAGCGGCCAATCTGGTCTGTGCCTGTACCCGCCTGAACAATAACAATATCATTGACAACGGCAGGTTCATCAATAAAGGTGTGGGAGTGACCGCCTATAATTACGTCAACACCCCAGTCAGGGTCAAGCTGAGCTGCAAGCTTTTTATCCTCTTCAAAGCCGATATGAGTGAGAAGCACGGTGAAATCAATATCAACCGCATTATATGTATTACAGATTTTGCCAACCTCTGTTGCAGCTTCATCAATGTCAACAAAGGTACCGATAATGCCGTCATTTTTAGTCTGCGATAAAACTTCCTGAGTGAGAATACCGATGAAAAGCACTTTCATTCCGTCAATTTCAATAATATGGTGAGGCTTGAAAAGTCTTGCACCGTTTGTTGTGATATGTAAGTTCGCATTAATTATGGGGAACTTTGCACACTTTTCGATGAAAAGCAGATGTGCAATGCCGTAGTCTGTTTCGTGATTACCCGGTGTCACAACATCAGGTGAAAGCATATTCATAATTTCGATAGTTGAAAGTCCCTGAAACTCTGAGTCAATAACCGAGCCTCTGAACATATCACCTGCGATGCAGTAAATTGTATTTTTTTCTTCTTCTCGAACTTTATTGATATAGCCTGAAAGCATTGAAACACCGCCCACAAGCTCTGAATCAACATCTTCAGCAAGAAAATCACCGTGCATATCGTTTGAATGTAATATAGTCAGTTTTTTCAGGTTTTTCTCCATAACTTTCTCCTTAAAACTTCTTTGTCTTTATATTATACTTCTCAGCTGACATAAAAGTCACCCTACAAATGTAGGGGTGTTTGGAGATTTTCTGAATTTTTATCAAAAAAATAAGGACGGCCAATGGCCGCCCCTACGGTTTAATTCTTTTTATCAGGGATGATGATGCCTGTCTCTCTTGCCTTAACTGCAAGCTCCGTTCTTGTGCGATAGCCTGTTTTTTCCATAATCACCTGAACGTAGTCTCTGACTGTATGCTGAGAGATACTGAGCCTTTCGGCAATTTCGGCATTGGTAAAGCCCATAATAACCTCTCGCAGAACCTCGATTTCTCTCTTTGAAAGGTCAGTGCTTTTTATGTTGCCAAAGCTGACGGTGGGGGTCTTGTCGGGATAGATGCTCTCCCCTGCCATAGTTCTGTCCATAAGCTCAAGGATAGGCTCCTCACTGACCTCTTTATACCAGAATGAATCAACACCGATTGCCTTTGCCCTTTCAAGATATGAGACCTCAGACATTGATGTGACAACAATAATCTTGATTTGTGGGTGCTTTTGCTTGATTCTTTCTGCAGCATCAAGTCCGTTTGAGTTAAGCTCGGTACAGACATCCATAAGTATCAGGTCAATCTGTGTCTGATCACAGTATATGTCTGCCATATCGGCATTTTTAATTGAATGAACAAGCCTGTATTTGTCGCTCATTGAAATGAAAGCTTCAAAAAGCTGCCTCGGCATAGCCTGATCTTCAACGACCATCACATTATACATATGCTTCCTCCTTTGAGGGTATTTTAAGTCTTAATATAAACTTCGGGTAAATATCGGTTTCCATTATACCGCCTGCAGTTTCAACGCTCTGACGAAGTGAAGAAAGACCGCCACCCTCAGAAATTTCACCTTCGGGCTGCAGACCGTCATTGGTATATTCAATAATAAAGTGGGTGTAGGTGCTGTAAAGCTTCACCTTAAGCTCACTTGCCTTTGCATGATGTACAGCATTGGTGAGGCTCTCTCTTGCACCGCTCATTACAAATCTCAGAAGGCTCTTATCTTTCGGTACTGGGCCATCGATTATAAGTCTGATGCCCATAATTTTAGCCGCATCATAAAGCTCATCTAAGTTCACATCGTCTTTAGTCTCTGCAAAGCCTCCGTCAAAAAGATAAAGAGTTCCGTTCCAGATGTCAACAAGCTCTTCTTTTGTTATATGGGAGTCGGAATTTTCAATATATCTCTTTGTTGCAAGCTGAGCCTTACCGAGCATATCGTGAATGTTGACCTTTGCGGTGAGTATTTCTCTTTCACGGGTTATGTCATAAACGTTTTCACCGTATTCCTGAAGTCGTCTGTTAAGCTCACGAAGCTCGTTATTAGATTTGCGAAGCCTGTTGCTGAGTGCAAACTTCTTTGTTATATCGGTAGCACGGATTTCAAATAGTTTTTCACCGCCGATTTCTCTTTCGATTTTTGTGAAGCTGAGAGTGGTGTTACCCAGCACAGTAACAATAGGATTTTCGCCTGTCTGCTGTGCGATGTTATCAGGTAAGACTTCTCCCTTTTGCAGTTTTCTCCAGAATTCATTTGCATCAAACAAGGGCTCACCAGTAATAAAGCGGCAAAGATTATCCATTCTGTGGTTGATAAGCTTCGGCACACCGTCTTTGTTGTGATAGCAAAGACCTGCAGGCAATCTGTCAAGTCCCTCTTTGATTGAAGCAGGAGTAATATGCTCGCGCTTCCATTTTAAGACTGCATAAAGAGCAAAAACAGAGATAGCCGCAAGAATAATCAGGAGTACGGCCATCAGAATAAAATGCTCACCCATAAGCATAATATCAAAGCCATCTGTTTTGTAATTTTTGCGGAAATTGAAGTTAGCGGAAACAGCAGTGCAGTAAAGTATGCTGGTCAATATTCCGAGTATAATATTTAATGCCAGATGATGCTTTTTGAACTCAAAAATTACACAGGACACCACACAGTAGATATTTATTACAAGCAGAATAAGATTGAAGAAAATCAGTGAGTACTGCAGATATTCAGGCAAGTCGAAAAAGTTCATCATACAGCATCACCGCCTTTCACTCTCAGAGTTACATAAACGGTTTCATCTTCTGATGTAAGTGTCAGTCTTCCACCGAGTTTTTCTGTTGTATCATAAAACTTATGTAATATGTAAAGCTCCTTGTTTGTATCAGCAGTAATTCTAAAGCTGAAGCCGTCATCAAAGCTGATTTTTGCTGTTACCGCATAAAGCTCAGGCAGAAGCTCCTCAAGTACAGCCTGCCACAAGTCAAAACAAAGAAGAATAAGGTCAGCATCAAGGCCCTTGTGTTCGTCAGAGTACACATCAGAAACACCGCCGTAAAGTCTGATATATTCTGAGGATTCCTTAAGGCTGAGATAAAGCTCCTCAGAGTTATTAAGCTGCCTTCTGTCTTTAAGCAAGGAGAGATTTGCTCTTCTTTTTACATAACAGTTAAGAATACAGATATGAGCCATATTCTTTCTGAAATCACCGTCGGTGTCAATAAGTCCCGATATCATTTCAAGCTCCGGTCTGACAAGCTCAGAAATAGAGTCATATAGTCTTGTCTGCTCGGCAATTTTTGCTCTCTGCTCACGAATTTCATTTTCAGCACGAAGCAGGTCGCCTTCTTCAGAAAGGCTCTGACTGATCTGTTCAAGCCGTTCATTCATTTCATTGACAGCCGTCATATCCTCGGTCCAGTAAACATAGCCGCCTGATATACGGTTTGAAAGCAGAAGTGTGTTTTCGTCTGTAAAAACATTCTTATCCTTTGCCTCGTTCATCTGCTCTCCGGTAAGATTCAAAGCATTGTCGGAACGGTAAACAACATTGTTGTCAAAGCCTGCGATCTGAAAAGCAGCACTTGATTTTGAAACAATTTCACCGTAAGCACTGTTTGAGGGCATAATACCGATACGGATACTGCTTTCAAGCATAGCAATCAAAATAAAGCAGTGGGTTTCAGGCAGGTTGAAGGGAGCCACAGTCCATAAGCCTAATATATAGTCACTGAGAATATAAACAGAACCGATCAATAGCCAAAACACAGGCATCCATGCTTTCTTTTTATTAACTGCTCTGCACTTGACAGAGAGAATAATCACCGCAGCAATAAGGAAGAAATAAATCCATACAGTTGAAATATAAAAGAGAACACCCCAATCGTATTGCTGATCCCAGGCAACAAAATCAATGTTAAAGCTGAAGGCAAGCTGATGTATATCGTTAGTCAGATACATTGCAACAAGCACGCCTGCAAAAGCAAAAAGGATATAAAATATTTTCGGTAGTCTGTAATCTTCCTGTTTGCCTACTCTGAACGAAATTATATAAGCAAGATAAGTTGCAAAAATCTGCGGAACATAGTAGAGGTACCATAAAAAACGCCCTGCAAAATTTCCGTCAAGATAAATTCTGTGCTTTGCCGCACCGAAAAGGACATACATAACCATAAAGAACACAACGGCAAGTATAAGGCGTCGGGTTTTAACCGAAAGAATACTTCTTTCGATATAGATACCCCAGGAGAAAATAATTCCTAAATAAATAATGTTACTGTAAACAAATGTGAGAGTTCCTACAGAAGCTACAGACGGTACGACCATTCTTAAGATACCTGCCGACAGAAAAAGAACACCTGATAAGACGGCAGGAAATTGTTTGATTTTGTTTTTCTGCGGCATAAGCTTCCCTTCTTTCACATCTGAAGTCAGGTTCATTATATATTAAAGTAAAAGAATTATCAAGTGGCGAAATATATTGAAAAAAGATGGCGATTATTACTCTTCGCTTTCAGATAAGTAAAGGTAAACGGAACGGCTTTTGCCGTTCCGTCTTTGTCAGCTTCTGCAGTTCTTATCAAACGCAGGGTTAAAGGCATAAAAGTTCTTACAATCCATTTTGTCAGTTGCAATGCGAAGGCCCTCGCCAAATCGCTGATAGTGCACAACCTCTCTTGCACGAAGAAACTTGATAACATCTTTCACATCGGGGTCATCAACGAGACGAAGGATGTTGTCATAGGTGGTACGAGCCTTTTGCTCGGCTG
>JAGBSR010000029.1 GCA_017631745.1 Clostridia bacterium
GTGCAGCTTCTATAACAATACATATTATCATGTGGCGCCTCAGACGGTGGTTGCAGCTTCAATGATAACCGTTCACACTCAGGAAGATAACATAAAGGATATGTATGATTTCAAGCCTGTTTATTGCTGAATAATATTTAAAGGACACTCCTAGCGGGGTGTCCTTTTTGCGCGCTTGATGGGCGGGGGAAAGTAAAAGGTACGCGAGTTTTGCCCGCGTACCCGATATAGCTTTTTATTGTGGCAGGGCTTCGCCCTTGCAACCCGCCGCTCGCCGCGGGGGCGTCACTTTTGCTGGCGCCAAAAAGTGACCAAAACGCGCTGTTATTTCTCTATGAGTTTCATAAGATAGGGCATTGCCTGCTCAAAATGCACACCGTACCACTGAAGCTTGCCGTCTTCCATTGTAAGTCTGATACACTCAGCTGTATACTTAGCCGCAATCTGCACAGCTTCTTTCCAGTCATAGCCGTTCATAAGTGCACCTACGCAAGTGCTTGAGAAAATGTCGCCTGTGCCGTGGTAGCTTGATGCAAGCTTATCGTGGCTGAAATAGAAAAACTCGTCTTTGGTTTTGTCATAACCCATAACGCCTGTCTTGCCCTCTTCAAATGATGCGCCTGTGAGGATAGCAATCTTTGCACCAAGGTCGCTGAGTCTCTTGAGAAGGTCTTTAGCATAAGCTTCATCGTATTCTTCTTTATATTCTGCACCTGTCATAAAGCAAGCTTCTGTCACATTGGGTACAACGATATCTGCTACTGCGCAAAGTGTTGCCATATGCTTAGCAAAGGCTTCATCAAAAGCAGGGTAAAGCTTGCCGTGATCGCCCATAGCAGGGTCAACGAAGGTAATGTTACTGTCTGTCTTGAATTCTTCAAACATATTCTTCATAAGGTCAATCTGCTCAAACGAGCCGAGATAACCTGTATAAAGCGCATCAAAGCCGATTTCTTCGTTTTTCCAATGGTTTGTGATAGGCTCAATCTGATCGGTTAAATCCTTGACTGTGAAGTTTTTGAACATTGTGTGAGTTGAAAGCACTGCTGTGGGAATAATTGCAGTTTCAACGCCCATGGCTGAAATAATGGGAAGTGCAACTGTGAGGGAACACTTGCCTACACAAGAAATATCCTGGATTGTTACAATTCTTTTCATAATTTATCCTCCGATCTGTTTACAAATCTTATGATTAGTATTATACTTATATTTGACCATATTAAAAGAGTCAAAACTGTAATATTTTATATGGTCAGAAAGGTGATGCTATGCTTACATACTCATTTGATAATAAAGGCAAAGACAGTCTGTATGAGTTTCTTTATAAAAGCATCAGAGACGATATTGTCAGCGGTAAGCTGAAGACTGACGAAAAACTGCCCTCTAAGCGAGCTCTTGCTGAGCACCTGAGCATCAGCACTATCACAATAGAAAATGCCTATAATCAGCTTGTAGCTGAGGGCTATATATATTCAAAGCCTAAGAGCGGATTTTATGTCTCGGCTATTATTTCGCCTGCGGTGCAAGGCTCTGCCGTTAAAAATATCTACCCTGCCGAGACTGACGGCGCAGATGAAGTATCCTACATCGCGGATTTCAGTAACAACTTAGCCTCTCAGGAAAGCTTTCCTTTTGTGACTTGGACAAAGCTTATGAGACAGACTATGTCCGATAAAAGAGAAAAGCTGACCTTTAATTCGCCGTCGGTGGGAGTACGGGAGCTCAGATGCGCAATTTCTGACTATCTCTTTCAGTTCAGAGGTATGACTGCCGATCCCGATTGCATTGTAATCGGTGCAGGTACGGAGTATCTGTATTCGCTGATAATTCAGCTTCTCGGCAGAGATAAAAAATACGCCCTCGAAGACCCGGGGTACAGAAAAATTGCACAGATTTATAAGGCTAACAATGTAGCTTTTGATTACATCCCTTTAGATGAAAACGGAGTTGATACAACTGCCCTTAAAGAGTCTATGGCTGATGTGCTTCACATTTCTCCCTCGCATCACTTTCCTACGGGTATTGTTACGCCTGTCAGTAGAAGATACGAGCTTCTTTCCTGGGTGAGTGAAGCAGAGGGCAGATATATTATTGAAGACGACTACGATAGCGAGTTCCGTTTTTCGGGCAGACCTATTCCGTCTCTGCAAAGCATAGATACCCTTGATAAGGTTATTTATATAAACACATTTTCAAAGTCGCTGACCTCGACTATCCGTATCAGTTATATGGTTTTGCCCAAAGAACTTATGGCCCGTTACCGCAAGGAGCTGAGCTTTTATTCCTGCACGGTTTCAAATTTCGAGCAGTACACCCTGGCGTCATTTATACAGCAGGGTTATTTTGAAAAGCATATAAACCGTATGCGCAACTACTACCGTGCGCAGAGAGACAAGGTTATGACCTCTATAAAAAATCATCCCTATTATGATAAGGTCAGCATCAAGGAAGAGGATTCGGGACTGCATTTTCTGATGAGCATAGAGACAGATTTAAGCGACGATGAGCTGACGGAAAAAGCAAGGGGCAGGGGAGTGAATCTTTCGTGTCTGAGCAGATATTATCATAATAGAGATACTGCACCTGAGCACACATTGATTATCAACTATTCGGGTCTGGATAAAGATAAGATTGACGAAGCAGTGGAAAGGCTGTTTGAGTGTATATAAAAAAAGACAGCGGATGCTGTCTTTTTATCTTTGCTTTTTTGTTATGGTGGGACTCTGAACCACACCCTGCAAGCTTTTTTTAGCCCCAACAAAACTTTGCTTATTTTGCACTTACGGTTTCTTTTGCTTTTGAAAGTGCATCAGCTATAATCTCATTGCCCTCGGCAACGGCTTTAGTGCTTGTCTTCTTGGCGTTGTCCATAACCTTCTTATAAGGCATAAGCATACCTTCGGTCATTTTGTTGCCCATCTTTGACTTGATTTTTTCGCTTGAAAGAAGCGCACCAACCAGGTACATAGCCACAAGTCTGCCTTTGTGCTTCTGGGGGAAGTCGTACTGACCGTGAGCTTTGTAGAACTTGTGGTCAGCCTTCATCATACCCTGCATTGTGTAAATAAGGTCGCGGAAAATCTTCATACCGCCAACGCCGTAGAAGTTAGCCGGCTGAACATATTTGTTTCTCAGAGCATACAGTAGAGTGTCTGCCATACGGTCGATAGATTTATCTGCATCAAATTCGTCTGAGGCAATACCGGCAAGGAAGTTTCCGCCAACCTCAGCTCTGCCCTCAAGAATCATTCTAAGGTTCATTTCTTTTGAGTATTCGCCTGAAACAAGATAAGCTACAGGCATACCCATTGTAACAGTTCTGTGACCGTTACAGAACTGTCTGTCGTCGTACATCTTAAAGAGCGCACCCATTGAGTGGTCTTTGATTGTGAAAGCATAAACGATAGCATCGGCAGCCTGGATTTCATTTCTCAGGAATGCATCAAATCCGTCTTTATATACACAGGTACCGTCAACTGCGCAGTTGAAGCAGCCGAGGCAGCCACCCTTGAAGGGGTATTCTGCAATATTGACGACTCTTGAGTTCATAGGCAGTACTGCTCTGAAACGCTCAATCATCTTGCTAAGCTGAGAGTCTTCCTCTTTAAGGTCAGCAACAATAACGATATCGCCCTTTGCTTTTTCTGCGGGTACCTCGGGAAGAGAAATCTCGCTCAAGGGTTTTACTGTAGTATTGGGAATGATGGGCTCACTGTGATCGTTTTCTTTGCTCCAGAGGATATACTTGAAAAATTCGAGAGCGTCTTTCTGACCTTTTTCTGTGGTGAGGTCGTCCATATCGGCCGAAAGACCCTTGATAAACTTCATACCCATATCCTGACAGTTGTCTTCGATATATCTGTGAGCGGTGATATCCCAGAAGTGCTTTGAGGTTGTAATCTGAGTTGCAAATTTACCTGCAACATCGACATTGTTTTCTTTCATAAGCTCGATGAAATAGTGAAGCTGACAGGGAGCGATGAAAGTATAAACGGGATATGAGAAAACAATAAGGTCGGCATCTTCAAGAGCTTTCTTTGATGCGGTGAAATCTCTCTGAATCTTTTTAATCTGCTGACCTGCGTGAATAACACTGAAATCGTGCTCAGGGAATTTAAGAGCCAGGAAATTGAGTGTCTGAAGTGTAACACTGTATTTGCCCTTGGGGCTTCCGTTGACAATAAGAATCTTCATATTTTTTGCATCCCTTTATAATAATTTTTAATATTTACTGCAAATGCTATGATAACACAAAAAAGCTGCGTGGTCAAGGCAAAGAATGAAAAAGCAGCATCAATAAAAGAGCCCCTGATAAAATCAGGGGATTTAAGAGTGTTATTTGCAGTTGGATAAAAATGCCTCATGCAATGATAAAACTAATTTTACAATATCGTTGATAGGCTCGCGTTCATCCTGGTTTATCCAGTTTTTGAACATCTGATAATATCCTGCAGTTATAAAGGATGTTATGTAATTTTTCTCGGCTTGTGTATAGCATTTGAGATTTTCATCTATAAGGTTATGCATAGCGGGCAGATTGAAAAGGCGCTTGTGGAAATCTCCGCTGACATTTCTGTTGATAATGAGTCTTGCAATTTCAATATTATTTTCAAGATAAAGACAAATAGTCACAAGACTTCCGCCCAGGGAGTGGCATTTCTGAAGTTCCTGCTCAACAAGTAAAAGCATCTCATTTTCCATCTCTTCAAGAAGGTCGTAGGGACTGCTGTAATATTTATAAAAGGTGGAACGGTTTATGCCTGCATTTTCGCATAAAGCTCTGACATGAATTCTGTCAAGGGGAGTGGTTTTGAACATTTCAAGAAAGGCTTCTTTAAGAAGACGCTTTGTCAGTGTAATTCTTTGATTTTCTCTCTTTTCCATAGTGATACCTCTTGTGATTCCTTATAGCAACAACTTATTGTTAAATGTTGCCTTGATAACAAAAACAAGAAAACAGTTGTTTTAAATTCAACACGTGTTTATTATACTACAAATGACGAAAAAAGTCAAGAGATAAAATGGGCTTGATTATTATGATGAAGTGGACTATAATAGTCAAAAGGGAGTTGATATTATGGCAAAGTTCTGCTGTGAGCAGTGCGCTTATTATGACTATGACGAAGAATATGATGAGTATTTCTGCACTGTTAATCTTGACGAAGACGAGATGGAAAAATATATGAGCGGCAATACTGATTCGTGTCATTATTTCACTCTTTATGATGAATATAAGGTAGTAAGAAAACAGAACTAAGGCAGGAGAAAAAATATGCAGTCACTCAGATATTTATATAAAATAGGCAGAGGTCCCTCGTCATCACATACAATGGGACCGGATAAAGCTGCAAGATATTTTAAAAGCACATATGCCGATGCTGACAGCTACAAGGTTATCCTTTACGGCTCGCTTTCGAGTACGGGTAAGGGACATAAAACAGACGAAGCCATCCTCGATGTTTTCGAGAGCGATGATATAGAGTTGATTTTCGGCAGCGGCGAAACTGACGGACTTCCCCACGAAAACACAATGGAGTTTTTTGCTTATAAAAACGGTGAAGAGATTGCCAAGGAACGCATTATGAGTGTCGGCGGCGGAAAAATCGTAATTGAGGGTACCCCCGACCTTGACGGTGAGGATGTCTATGATTTGCCCACCTTCGGTCAGATTTCGGACTATTGCAGTACCCATAACATCAGACTCTGGGAGTATGTTGAAAAATGTGAGGGCAAAGAAATATGGCCCTATCTTCACGAAATATGGAAGACAATGAAAAACGCCATCAACGAGGGCCTCTCAACCAGAGGTGTTCTTGACGGCGGTCTCGGTGTTGAAAGAAAAGCACAGTACCTCTATAATCAGTCGCATATCGATGAGAGCGACATCACAAGGGAAAACCGTCTTGTCTGTGCTTATGCTTTTGCAGTCAGCGAACAGAATGCGGGCGGCGGTGTGATTGTAACCGCGCCTACCTGCGGTGCCTGTGCGGTGCTTCCCAGTGTGCTTAAATATATGCAGGATAAAAAAGGCTTCAGCGACGATGATGTGTGCAAGGCTCTTGCCGTGGGCGGTCTTGTGGGCAACCTTGTTAAGACAAATGCATCTATCAGCGGTGCAGAGTGCGGTTGTCAGGCGGAGATAGGTACAGCCTGCTCAATGGCGGCTGCGGCTCTTTGTGAGCTTTTCCATATGGGTATCGGACAGATTGAATATGCTGCTGAGGTTGCTATGGAGCATATGCTTGGTCTTACCTGCGACCCTGTCTGCGGACTTGTTCAGATTCCCTGCATTGAGAGAAACGCCGTTGCAGCAATGCGAGCTATCAACGCGCTCTCTCTTGCAAACTTCCTTTCAACTACAAGAAAGATAAGCTTTGACACTGTAGTTGAAACAATGTATAAGACAGGCAAAGACCTTAACGCTATGTACCGAGAAACATCTCAGGGCGGTCTTGCGGCAACATATATGCACCCGGGATCGTAATATAAAGACAATCAGCGCGTTTTTGATTCTTTTTCCGCGACAGGAAAAAGAATGCCTCCGCGGCGAGCGGAACAATATAAATATTGCTGATTTTTTGGCGCGAGTGAAACTCGCGCTTTTTATTTGTAAATGGTGTTATTGTAAAACTTCCCGTGAACCAATGTTACCTACTCAAACTTAATCATATAAAAAAGCCGAGTTGAAATTAATCAACTCGGCTGATTCTTATTTTGTTTCGCTCGCCGCGGGGGCGTTACTTTTTGCTAGCGCCAAAAAAGTAACCAAAGAACTTTGCTTATTCAGCATCGGGAGCATAGAGATCTTTGAGCTTGAGAAGGTGTGCATATCTGTCCTTAGCAACCTGCTCACTCTTTGTGAAGAGTGCTTCAGCTCTGTCGGGGAACTCACGCATAAGTCTTGTGTAACGAGCTTCATTCTTGATGAATGCCTGATACTCAGCATTGGGCTCCTTGCAGTCAAGTGTGAAGGGGTTCTTGCCTTCTGCCTTGAGTGCGGGGTTGTAACGGAAGATATTCCAGTAACCGCATTCAACAGCCTTCTTCATTTCAGCCTGACAGTTGATCATACCGCCCTTGATTGAGTGCATTTCGCAGGGTGAGTAACCGATGATAAGTGAGGGACCGGGATATGCTTCAGCTTCCTGGATAGCCTTAAGAGTCTGAGCCATATTAGCGCCCATAGCAATCTGAGCAACATATACATAGCCGTAGCTCATAGCGATTTCAGCAAGGCTCTTCTTGTTGATTTCCTTACCTGCAGCTGCGAACTGTGCAACCTGACCGATGTTGGAAGCCTTTGAAGCCTGACCGCCAGTGTTGGAGTAAACTTCTGTATCGAATACCATTACGTTTACGTCCTGACCTGATGCAAGTACGTGGTCGAGACCGCCGTAACCGATATCGTATGCCCAGCCGTCACCACCAAAGATCCATACGGATTTCTTTGAAAGATATTCGCTGTTAGCAAGAACATCCTTGCAAAGGTCGCATTCTGCGCCTGCAGCCTTGATGGCAGCAACGAGAGCATCAGCAGCTGCTGTGTTCTTTTCACCGTCATCGATTGTTGCAAGATAAGCTTCAGCAGCA
>JAGBSR010000030.1 GCA_017631745.1 Clostridia bacterium
AGGCGAAGTTAAAAAATGCTCATTGAACCAAAGAATGAATATATCGGCTCTCTTACTGAGCTGTGGCATAAGGTCTTCGGTGACGACGAAGAGTATATAAAGCTGTTTTTTAAAGAGGCTTATTATGACTGCGATTGTTTTGCCGAGATTTCAGATAGTAAAATTGTCAGTGCATTTTATCTTTTAAAGTGTATCATAAAGTACGATGGTAAAATTTATAAGGGCAGATATCTTTATGCTGCGGCAACCTTGCCCGAATACCGTGGGAAAGGTCTTATGGCAAAGCTTATAAAAGAAGCTCAGGATTATATTAAAGCGAATGATATTGACTTTATTGCTCTTGTTCCTGCAAGTGACAGCCTCTATGACTTTTACGGCAGATTCGGCTTTAAAGAGGCTATGCATAAATATAAATACGCTGTCACTAACGAAACGGCCACTATGAGAGTTTACCGTGAGATAACAGATAGTAATGAGTTTTGCAAAATAAGGGGCTCTGCAGGCGGTAATATGCTCATTTATAACGATGTCGGTAATGCCTATGCTTTTGACTGTCTGAGATATTACGGCTCGGGAGTGTTTTATATAAACGATAATGCTTATTATGCCGAGGGTGAAGAGCTGTTTTGCCCCGACGGTGATACAGCTGTGAATTTCATAAACAACCTTTGCAGTGAGTCTGTTATATATTTAAACTGTGAAATTCCAGGAGCTGAAAAAGTGAGAAACGGTATGATTTATGCTCTTGATGATAAAGCAGAATTTAAAGATATATATATGAACTTAGCATTAGATTAAGGAGAAAAGAAAATGGTTTATTGTTTTTTAGCAGACGGATTTGAAGAAGTGGAAGCTATTGCTCCCATCGATATGCTCAGAAGAGCAGGTGTTGAAGTTAAAACTGTCGGCGTAACAGGTGAAGTTATTGACGGCAGACACGGCATCAGGGTTATTCCTGATATCGATATAAAGGATATCACTCTTGATGAGAGCCTTGAAGCAGTTATTCTTCCAGGAGGATTACCCGGTGCAACTAATCTTGAAGAAAGTGCCGAAGTGCAGAATGCAATTGATTTTGCTAATGCTAACGGCAAGCTTATCTGTGCTATTTGTGCCGCACCTCAGATATTAGGCCATAAGGGCCTTCTCGACGGTAAAGAAGCTATTGCATACCCCGGCTTTGAAGACGAGCTTAAGGGTGCAATTATCAGCGAAAATTATGTAGTTCGCGACGGAAACTTTATCACTGCTAAGGGTGCAGGCGTTGCAACCGAGTTCGGTCTTGAAATTGTCGCTGCACTTAAGGATAAAGCTCTTGCAGATGAAATCGGCAAGGCAATTCTGATGAAATGATAATGGAAGATAAGGCTCTTCTCAGAAGAAAATTCAGAGAAATCAGAGGCTGCGTTACCGACAGGTCTGAGCTAAGTAAGAAAATATGTCAGCTTTTGCTTGAGAGTGACTTTTATAAAAACGCCGATATTGTCCTTACATATTGGGCAACCGACAGCGAAGCTGATACCCGAATGATTATTGATAAAGCTCTGAGTGATAATAAGTGTGTAGCTTTGCCCAGATGCAGTGACAGAAACGGAAATATGAGGTTTTATTATATTGACTCTGCCGACGATGTTACTGAGGGTATGTACGGTATAACCGAGCCTGCAGGCAACAATGAGGCTTTGGATTTTACTTATAAGTCACTGTGCATTGTGCCGGGATTGAGCTTTGATGCAGAGGGATACCGTCTCGGGTACGGCAAGGGCTATTATGACAGATTTCTTTCTTCGTTCATCGGTATTACCGCAGGCCTATGCTATGATGAATGCCTTGCAGATCGCTTGCCGAGAAATGAATTTGATAAAAAAACAGATTATATTATTACAAATACAAAAATATATGATTTAAGATAAAGGAGGAATAATATGGCTGACCGTTTCTATTCAGAGGGTTCAAAAAATAACGGTGCCGCAGGCAGTGATGCAAATGTCGGCAGTCCAAGACCTCAGAGCACAAATCCATATTCAAAAATCCCCGCCAAGCCTTTAGGAGATTTCAGTGAAAATATTGACTCTAACAATATTCCTTCTCATGGCTATTCTCAGCCTCAAAAGAAGTTTGAGGTTAATATCAAAGATTTTGATGATTTCGTTGGCATGCCTGAGCCTCCCGCTGCGCCTAAAGCTCCGAGACCCATTACTCAGCAAAGCGCACCGGTAAAGCACCCCGTACCGCCGACAGCGCCGAGAAACACTTCAGGTGTTGCTGCTCCCTCGGGTAAAACTATGCCTAAAAGACCTGCGTCGGCTCCTTCAGGTGCTCAGGCTAAGACAAAGAAGTATGAGCCCTCAAAGCAGAAAAAAGCTTCTGCAAAGGCTCCGACAAAGCCTGAAAAGAGACAGAAGAAGACTTCTGCACCTAAAAAGCAGATACCTATCGAAATTCAGGCTAAAATCAAAGCTAAGAAAAGATATAACTTTGTCAAGACTGCACTTATCGCTTGTGTATGCATCTTCTTTATCTCAATTATGACCGTGGCGGCTTCGACTATATCAATGCAGTTTATTAACGATGTTCTTGCTATAGACAAGCAGGGCGGCTCTGTCAGTGTTGAAATCCCTGAAGGTGCTGATTTCGATACTGTTTTCAACATCCTTGAGGAAAATAGCCTCATCAAGCAGAAGACTCTTTGCTATGTGCTTTTGAAAATCAGAGATTACGATACTATGACTTATCAGCCGGGTATCTATCTTCTTGATAAGGATGCAGGTGTCGAAATCAATATAGAAACCATTATGGTTAAAAGGACCGGTAATAAGGGTACTGTAAGACTTACCTTCCCTGAGGGCTGGACTATTGCTCAGATTTTTGAAAAGCTTGAGAAGTACGAGGTATGCACCGCTAAGAAGCTCTATGCAAATCTTGAGCTTGTCGGTAAGCAATACAGCTTTATCAGCGAAATTGAGGATAACTCAAACAGATATCTTAAATATGAAGGCTATCTTTTCCCGGATACCTATGATTTCTTTATTGATGAAAATCCCACTTCTGTTCTCGAGAAGTTGTTTAACAACTTCAATAACAAGTGGACTGCCGAATATGTTGCAAGAGCAAAAGAGCTCGGACTTACAGTTGACGAGGTTATGAATATTGCCGCTATCATACAGCGTGAAGCCAAGGGTAAATCACAGATGTATACCATTTCCAGTGTTATTCACAACAGACTCAATGCTGCTTCAACTTATCCGACTCTTGATATGAACTCAACCAAGGACTATATTTCTTCTCTTGAGAGCTACAAACTTTTCTCGGATTTCTATTATGAGCTGTATCTTAACACTTACAACACATATAGCTCACAGGGACTTCCTCCCGGACCTATTTGTAACCCCGGTGAGAGTGCAATCAAGGCTGCTCTTTACCCCGACAATACAGATTACTATTTCTTTATGCATAGTCCGACGGGTCAGATGTATGTTGCAAGAACTGCAGCAGAGCATCACCTGAACACACAAAAATATCTTTACGGTTAAAAGACAGGTGAAAAAATAATAATGTCATATAAAATTAAAAAGCCGGAGCTTCTTGCTCCGGCAGGTGATATGGAAAGACTTATGGCAGCTGTGAAATACGGTGCTGATGCAGTTTATCTCGGCGGTACTATGTTCGGTATGCGTGCCGCACCTGCAAATTTCGGCCCTGATGAGCTGCCCGAAGCGGTGAAATATTGCCACGACAGAGGTGTAAAGGTTTATCTTACCTGCAATGTTTTACCCAGAAACAACGAGCTTCTCGAGCTTCCCGAGTTTCTTCTGAATGCTCAGAAGGCGGGAGTGGATGCGCTGATTATTTCAGATATCGGTGTGCTTGCTATGGCTAAAAAATATGTTCCCGATATGGAAATTCACATTTCAACTCAGTCGGGTATTGTCAATTACGAGACTGCCAAGGCCTTTTACGATATGGGTGCTAAGCGTATCGTTACAGCCCGTGAACTTAAAATGACAGAGCTCTCTGAAATCAGAGCGAATATCCCTAATGATATGGATATCGAATGCTTTGTTCACGGTGCAATGTGTGTTTCTTTTTCAGGAAGATGTCTCATCTCAAACTATCTTGTGGGCAGAGATGCCAACAGAGGTGAGTGTGCTCAGCCCTGCCGTTGGAAATACACTCTTATGGAAGAAAAACGACCCGGTCAGTATTTCCCCGTTGTTGAAGACGACAGTGGTACTTATATTATGAACTCCAAGGATATGTGTATGATTGAGCATATTCCCGAGATGATTAAGGCAGGCATCACTTCATTCAAGATTGAGGGCAGAGCCAAATCAGCTTATTATGTTGCCGTTGTAACAAATGCTTATCGCAAGGCTATTGATGAGTATTTTGAAAACCCGACAGACGATTATAAACCGAAGCAGTGGATAATTGATGAAATGCGTAAAATCAGCTACAGAGACTACTGTACGGGCTTTTTCTACGGCGATGTGCACGGTGATGCCAATGTCAGCTATAAGGGCGGATATAACCGTGAATGGGATGTTATGGCTATAGTCAAGTATTGGAAAGACGGAATAGCTTATTGCTCACAGCGAAACAGATTTTTTGAAGGCGATGAGCTCGAGGCTATGTTTGTCGGTAAGGAACCTTTTAAGGTTACTGCTAAAAATCTAAAAAATGCCGACGGCGAAGTAATAGAAAGCACAAATCATCCTATGATGGATTTCACCTTTGAGTGTGATATACCTCTTGAAGATGAAACTATTCTTCGTAAAGAAAGAGACGAGTGTGCAAGAGTTATAATATGATAAACAAATATCCCCGAACTGAAGTTCGGGGATTTACTTTTGATGTTAATTATTCGGCATCTTTCAGTGATTCACGCTGAGCGATAACCGCATTGTGAATGTCTTCTTTTGTTTTGCCTGTAAGCTTATAGAAGAAGAAGGGTACACCTGCAAGGAACATCATTATGCCGTGCATAATTGTATAGAAGAATAAGAGTGTGATCTTTGTGTCAAGGCTCTGAATAGGTGTGGGGTCAAGGTCGCTGGGCTGAATATAGCCGATAATTGAACCTTCACCGTAGAGAATCAGGGGAGCAACTGCACTTGCTATTGTACCGCTGATAAGAGTACCGATGCCGATAACAAAGGGGAATGATGCATCGAAACGCTTGCCTGTCTTGACTTCGATATCTTCGAGTACGTCAGCCTGGAACATTGAGGGAAGAAGGTTTGATGCGCCGAACTGAAGACCGATGAGGAAAAGGAAGGCAATGAAGATAATTTGAAGAATGGCTGTACCTGTTTTGAAATAAGCATAACCAACACCGAAGGCTATGCTGTTAGCACATACGGAATAGATACCGCTTGCGATGTAAAGCTGTCTCGCATCGAATTTCTTGAGAAGGAAGTTGATTACAAGCATACCGACAGCTGTTCCGATACCTACCGGAAGAACAAAGAGAATCTTTTTTGAGATATCACCGAGAACTGCAGCTGCGATAAAAGCTTCCATATAAGTTGCGATGCCTCTGAAGCTCTTTAAAAATTCTGAAATGATGATTGTCCATGCGTATTTGTTTTTGATAATGTCAACAAAACCGATAAGTGGGTTTTTCTTTTCGGCGGTGTAAACGGTTCTTTCGCGTACCATTTTCATACCGAGTAAAACTGTGATGATACCGACAACGCCACAGAGACCCGCTGAAATAATATACTGAAGACCTTCGACACTGCGAATGCTTGTGCCTGCGACTGCATTGATAAGCTCGGGATTGTCTTTCTTCCAGATAAGACCGATTACAAGAAGAATTACAACGGGTGCCGAGTTGCCGACAGCGCTCGAAATTGAACGGAATGAAAGAACATGGTCACGCTCTTTAAGGTTGGGAGTCATAACGTTGGCAACCATATTAATTGAGTTACCGAAGGTGCAGAAGACAGCCCAGAGTACTGCAAGAGTTACAATATAGATCATAAGGATTGTGCCTGAAAGGCCTTCGGGGGCCCAGAATGAAAGCATCATAACAATTGCCATAGGCACTGCGACGAGCATTGCAATGGGTCTGAATTTACCGCTTTTACCCATCTTTCTGCCGTCGATATACATAACTATGAAGGAGTTGAGTATAAAGGGGATGACTGCTGTGAGGATGTTGAAAAGTGAAGTCTGTTCTTCGGGGAGTCTGAGAACGTTAACGAGATATGCATTTCTGTTACCGCCGACCATACCTGTCATGGTAGTGTAGAAAAATACACCCATAAGGTAGAGTATAAACTCACCGGTTTTGACATGTTTTCCGTTTTCGGAATTAAGGGTTGTGTTGTTCATGATTTTCTCCTTTAAAAATGTTTAAAAATTTCTATGTCGTAATTATACATACAAAGTGTTGAATTGTCAAATTAAAATGTATATTTTATATTAAATTTTCATATATATCTTTTAGAACACTAATTTTGATGAACATAAAGTGAAATTGCTTGAAAAATCTGATGAAATGATATATAATTATAACACTAAATTATATAAGGAGTTCAGAGAAATGAAAAAGATTATCTGCAAAGTTGAGTACGATACTGAAAATGCAGAGCTTGTAAAGAAGTACACAAGCGGTAATTTCGGCGATGCTGACGGTTTTGAAGAAAGTCTCTACAAGAAGGCTGACGGTAAATTTTTCCTTTATACAAACGGCGGCGAAGATTCAATCTACAAGACAGAAAACATCACAAGAATGTCAGCAGCCAAAGCTCAGCAGTGGCTCGATGACCACAATGCATAATTGATTATTACAGGCGGTAAATTTTACCGTCTGTTTTAATTTTTAAGCTGCATATACTGTTATTGGTGATGAATTTATGTATAAGCAGTTTCAAGACAAACTAACTGAGATAGCCCGTGATAAATACGGCAAGAGTATAAAAGCTCTTGACAAAGAGGAGCTTTACTGTGTATTGGGTGCACTTGTAAATGAAAAATGTGATTTTCACCGTAAGCAGACCTGCGGCAAAACGGCAATATATTTTTCCATTGAGTATCTTATTGGCAAGCTCTTATATTCCAATCTTTATAATATGAAAAATACCGACTGTGTTGAGAAAGTGTTGAGAGATAACGGACACAGCTTATCAGAGTTTGAAGATATTGACGATTATGCTTTCGGTAACGGCGGTCTCGGCAGACTTGCAGCCTGCTTTCTGGACTCTGCCGCTTCCTGTGAGATTACCCTTGACGGCTACGGTATCCGATATAAAAAAGGCCTCTTCAGGCAAAGCTTTGCTGATGACGGAAGTCAGCTCGAAGAGGCTGATGATTGGCAGAAAATTTCTGATGCCTTCGCTATAAAAAGAGAAGAAGAAGCTGTGAATGTTGAGTTCTCGGATTTTACAGTAAGAGCCGTGCCTTTTGACTATAACATCATCGGCTATAGCTTCAAAAGAATCAACACTCTCAGACTTTACGAAGCGAGAAAGCTTACCTGCGATGAAAGTGATGCTGAAAAAATATATGAATATCTTTATCCTGATGACAGCACATATGAGGGTAAAAAGCTGAGACTCCGTCAGCAGTACTTTTTAGTCAGCGCATCGCTTCAGAATATCATCAGCCGATACGGTATTGAAAACCTTGAAGATAAAATTAAAATCCAGCTTAACGATACTCATCCTATTCTTGCAATTCCGGAGCTTATAAATTTATGCATAAAGAGCAATATGAGCTTTGATGCTGCTCTTGAAAAATGCTGTAAAATTTTTGCCTATACTAACCATACTGTAATGCCTGAAGCTCTTGAAGAATGGGACAGCAGTCTTATGAAAGAGGTTATACCTCAGATTTACGGAATTATTGAGAAAATTAATGATATGCTTCTTTATGAGCTGAGTAACAATAAAGAAGTTTCTTTCTGCGATTGTGCTGTTATCAAAGACGGCAGAGTAAAAATGGCAAATCTTGCCTGCTATGTTGTTTCTCATATCAACGGCGTTGCAGGTATTCATACAGATATACTGAAAAAAGATACCCTGTCGCAGTGGTACAGACTTTACCCTGAAAAATTCAGCAATAAAACAAATGGCATTACTCAGCGCCGCTGGCTCGGTCTTTGTAACAGAGTGCTTGCTGATTTTCTGTCTGAGCTTTGCGGATGTGACATAGTTGAAGAGTTAGAAAATATTAAACGCCTTGAAAGTTTCAGAGACGACAGCGAAGTGCTCAAAAGGCTCAGAGAAATTAAATATCAAAATAAAAAAGACTTTTGCTCCTATGCTGAAAAAGCTTATGGCATAAACATCAATCCTGACAGTGTTTTCGTTGTACAGATTAAGAGAATACACGAATATAAGCGACAGCTACTTGCGATTTTCGGCGCTGTGCATCTTTACCTTCATATGAAAAAAGGCGAGTATGCTCATTTGCCTGAGGTGACATTTATATTTGCAGGTAAAGCGGCGGCAGGGTACAAAATGGCAAAATCGATTATTAAATATATCAACAATGTTGCAACCGTAATAAATAATGATACAGATACAGCAGGTAAAATTAAAATATATTTCCTGCCGAATTACAATGTTTCACTTGCTGAAAAATTAATACCTGCTGCTGATATATCATTGCAGATTTCACAGGCGGGCACCGAGGCTTCAGGTACAGGGAATATGAAGCTTATGATGAACGGTGCCGTAACTCTCGGCACATATGACGGAGCGAATATTGAAATCTGCCGTGAAGCAGGAGAGGAGAACAATTATATTTTCGGCCTGAGAGAAAACGAAGTTAACAGTCTCAAAGTAAATTATAATCCGAAAAAACTTTATGAAAATACTCCTGTTATCAAAGAGGCTGTTGATACTCTCGTCAGTGGAAAATTCGGTGAAAGATACGGCTTTATGGATGTGTATGAATCGCTGATAAATGCTGAAAACCCCGACAGATATATGGTGCTTGCCGATTTGACTTCCTTTATTTCTTGTCTTATCGATGCACTCAATGACTTCAAAAATGATAAGTATTTCAACAAGAAATCTCTTATGAACATTGCAAACTCTGCATACTTTTCTTCAGACAGAACAATCAGGGAATATGCCGAGGATATATGGTTTAAAGAATGACGACAGGCTTCAGAGTAATAATTTACCTCTGAAGCCGAATTTTTGCATAAAAAATTTTAAAAAATTCATTAAAAACAGTTGGCAACCTTTGATTTTTGTTATATAATGTATGGGTATAACTATGTATATACGAAAATTGGAGGTGACCTTTTATGGCGTTCAGATATTCGGTTTCTCTTGCTAAACTTCTCAAGGATAATCCTTTTGAAATACTTTATATGCCTAAAGATCCGTCGGAGATTTTTATATCCTCACGAGACGTAAACAGACCCGGTCTCATCCTTTCGGGATATGAGAATTTCTTTGACAGCGGCCGTGTAAACTATCTCGGCAGAACTGAGATAGAATATATTGATTCTTTCTCGGGCGACGAAAGAATGAGACATGTGGATTTGTTTATGTCAAAGAAGCCTGCGTGTGTTATTGTTGCAAGAAGTCTGCCTTGTCCCGATGAGCTTCTCAGCCTTGCAGAAAAATACGAGGTGCCTTTACTTCGTACCAACGATACAACATCAGGCTCTATGGCGGCTATCATTGCATATCTTAATGTTGAGCTTGCAGAAAGAATTACCCGTCACGGTGTATTTGTTGAAGTTTACGGTGAAGGTGTTCTCATTCTCGGCGACAGCGGTGTAGGTAAAAGCGAAAGCGCTGTTGAGCTTATCAAGCGCGGTCACAGACTTATTGCCGATGATGCTGTTGAGATTAAAAAGACAGGCTCAAAAACAATTGTCGGCTCAGCTCCCGATAACATAAGACACTTTATCGAGCTTCGCGGTATCGGTATTATCAATGCCCGCAGAATTTTCGGTATGGGTGCTGTAAAGCTTGCCGAGAAAATTGATATGGTAATTCAGCTTGAGCCCTGGGACAGCGAAAAGGTATACGACAGAATGGGTCTTGACAATGAGTTTACAGAAATTCTTGATGTCAAGGTGCCTTATACGGTAATACCCGTAAAGCCCGGTAGAAACCTTGCCGTTATTATTGAGGTTGCAGCTATGAACAACCGTCAGAAAAAAATGGGTTATAATGCAGCGAGAGAGCTTATGCACAATCTCGGCATGACAGATGATATAATGCCACAGGAAGATGAAATCAAAATGTGGGGAAATTTTTAAGAGGTGAATAATATGTACAGAATTGGTGTAGATTTAGGCGGAACAAATATTGCAGTTGGTCTTATTAACGATGAATATGAAATCATTGCAAGATCAAACACAAAGACAAATATTCCCCGTCCTGCTGAGGAAATCTTTGCAGACATTGTTAAGTGTGCAAAGGATGTTGTTGCAAAAGCAGGCGTGGCTCTGAGCGACATTGCAAGTATCGGTATCGGTACTCCCGGCTCATGCGATAAGAAAAACGGCGTAATCCTTTATGCTAACAATCTTTATTTTGATAATGTCCCTGCAGCTCAGCTTGTAAACAAAGAGCTCCCCGGTATTCCCGTTTACATTGAAAACGATGCTAACTGTGCAGCTCTCGGTGAAGCACTTGCAGGCTCAGGTAAGGGTAAGAAGAGCTTTATTGCCGTTACTCTCGGCACAGGTGTAGGCAGCGGTATTGTATTTGACGGTCAGGTACTTACAGGCTGTAACGATGCAGGCGGTGAGCTCGGTCATATGACAATCAAGTTTGACGGTGAGCCTTGTAACTGCGGCAGAATCGGCTGTTGGGAAAGATATGCAAGTGCAACTGCTCTTGTAAATCAGACTAAGGCTGCAATGCTCGAGCACAAGGACAGTGTTATGTGGCAGCTCGCTTCAGGCGATATTGATAATGCAGGCGGCAGAACAGCTTTTGACGCTATGCGTATCGGCGACAAGTGGGGTACAGAGGTAGTAGATAACTACATCAGATACATAGCAGTCGGCACAACCAACATCGTTAATATTTTCCAGCCTGAAATGATTTGCTTCGGCGGCGGTATCTGCAACGAGGGTGAGACACTTCTTGCTCCTATCAGAGAGCACGTTGCAAGAGAGCGTTACAGTAAGAAGCAGGAAATTCAGACTGAAATCTGCCGTGCAACACTCGGCAATGATGCAGGTATCATCGGTGCTGCTTGCCTTAAAGACTGATTTGGAGGTCATCTTTTGACTAATCTGATTAATAAATTTGATTTAAACAATATTTCATATAAAATCGATGAGCCTATGTGTAATCATACCTCCTTTAAAACGGGTGGTAAGGCAGCTTTGTTTGTACCCATCGACAGCGAGGAAAAGCTCGGCAGAGTGCTTGAACTTTGCAAGCAAGAGGGTAAGGATATCTTTATCCTCGGCAAGGGCAGCAATCTTCTTGTAAGTGATGACGGTATCAGGGACAGAGTTGTGATTCACATTTCAACGGATTTTGCCCATATGAAGCTTCTTGATGAGACTACTATCGAGGTTTCTGCAGGTGCTTCTCTTGCTTCACTTTGCAAGTTTGCTCTTGCAAATTCTCTCACAGGTCTTGAGTTTGCCTACGGTATTCCCGGTTCCTGCGGTGGTGCTGTATATATGAATGCAGGCGCTTACGGCGGAGAAATGAAGGATGTTGTTTTAAGTGTCAACCACATTGACAAATACGGCAACAAGGGTTCTTTCAGCGGTGATGAGCTTAAATTTGCATACAGAAAGAGCGCATATACCGACAGCGGACTTGTTATCACTTCTATTGTGCTTAAGCTTAAAAAAGGCGACAATAGCGAAATTGAAGCAACTATGACAGAAACTATGGGTAAGCGTGTTGATAAGCAGCCCTTGGAATATCCCAGTGCAGGCAGTGTTTTCAAACGCCCTGAGGGTTATTTTGCAGGCGCACTTATTGAACAGTCGGGTCTCAAGGGTAAGAGAATCGGTGGTGCTATGGTCAGTGAAAAGCATGCAGGCTTCATCATCAACTACGACAAAGCAACAACCACAGATGTTCTTGAGCTTATAAAATACTGTCAGGACACTGTTTATAGTAATTTCGGTGTAAGACTCGAAACCGAAATTAAGTTTGTATTATAATTATTCAGGTAAACAACCGAAAGGAGGTTTCGTATGTCTTTTTCAGCAGATATTAAAAGTGAGCTTATAAAAATCAGCGAGCTACCTGATTGCTGCCGTCACGTTATGGCTTACGGTATGCTGTTATTCGGCAGAAGCTTTAACGAGCAGGAAATTTCTATAATGACAGACAATCCGTCTGTTGCAGATAAATATACGGAGCTTTCTTTTGCTGTTGCGGGTATTCAGGCAAGCAGATATATTTCCGAAGCGGGCAAAACAACCGTCAGCTTTTCAAGTGCCTCAGACAGAAAAAAGGTTCTTGACTGCTTTTCAAATTCAGGCAATGAAAAGGTGATGCGAATTGATCGCGGTAATCTTCGAAATGAAAGCGAAGCTGAGTTTGAGTATGATATGCAGGATAGCATCAACTGCTGTAATGCTGCTTTTCTCAGAGGTGCTTTTCTTTCCTGCGGAACCTGCAGTGACCCGAATAAGAGTTATCACATTGAGTTCATTGCCCCTTACAGAACTGTTAGCCTTGATTTGCTGAAGATACTTACTGACTATGGTCTCAACGCCAAGCATATGCTAAGACGTGGTATCAATGTAATTTACATAAAAGACAGCACAAGCATTGAGGAGCTTCTGACTCTTATGGGTGCTCAGATGGCGGCTATGGAGATTATGAATATCAAGATATATAAGGATGTCCGTAACCTCACAAACAGAAGAAACAACTTTGAAAATGCAAATCTCACAAGAACGGTTTATGCTTCCTACGATCAGGTTGAATCAATTCAGAAGCTTAAGGATGACGGTGTATTCCCGACTCTGACAGACGATCTTAAAATGATTGCTCAGCTAAGAATAGACAACCCTGACTCAAGTCTTCGTGAAATCGGAGATATGTGTGATCCGCCTCTCAGCCGCTCGGCTGTAAATTACCGTCTTAAGAGACTTATGGATATAGCTGAAAAGCTTGAAAAGTAATCCCTTGGAGGAAAGATTTTGAATAAAGATAAATTTTCAGTTCCTCAGGAGGAGCTGAACAAACAGAAAGAATATATGAACCTTGTCAGAACTGTTATCACTTCAAGGTACCCTGTCGAAGCACCTAAGGCATTTGTGCATACTTACGGCTGTCAGGGCAATGTTGCTGACAGTGAGAAGATTCTCGGTATGCTCAGTGAAATGGGCTATGAGTTCTGTCAGAGTCCCGAGGAGGCTGACCTGGTTTTATATAATACCTGTGCTATCAGAGAGCACGCCGAGGACAGAGTTTTCGGCAATGTGGGCGCTCTTAAGCCTATTAAAAAGCAAAGACCCGATATGATTATCGCTCTTTGCGGCTGTATGATGCAGCAGCAAAGTGTTGCTGACAGAATAAAAAACAGCTTTTCTCACGTTAATCTTGTTTTCGGTACTCATGTAGCATATAAGCTTCCCGAGTTTATGTACCGTATACTTTGTACAGGCAAGAGAGTATTTGATATCACAGACAGCGACGGCAATATTGTCGAAGGCTTACCCGTTATGCGTGAGGGTACACTCAGAGCGTGGATTCCTATTATGTACGGCTGTAATAACTTCTGTTCATACTGCATTGTGCCTTATGTGCGAGGCAGAGAAAGAAGTCGTGATTTTGATGCGGTTTTAAATGAAGTCAGAGATGTTGTTTCGGCAGGGTACAAGGAAATCACTCTTTTAGGTCAGAATGTAAACTCTTACAACAAAGACCTTGATGAAGATAAGAGATTTCCTGCATTGCTTAAGGCTATCAGCGAAATTGAGGGTGATTTCATTGTCAGATTTATGACTTCTCACCCGAGAGACTGCACTAAAGAATTGCTCGATGTTATGGCATCAAGCGATAAGATAGCTAAGCATTTGCATCTGCCTTTCCAGAGCGGCAATGACAGAGTGCTAAGGGAAATGAACCGTCACTATGACCGTGAAAAATATCTCTCACTTATTGACTACGCCTATAAGGTTATGCCTGAGCTTTCAATCACAAGCGATGTAATTGTGGGTTTCCCCGGTGAAACCTATGAGGAATTCTGCGATACACTTTCACTTATCGAAAGAGTGAAATATACTTCGCTGTTTACTTTCATCTTCTCTGCAAGACCGGGTACCAAGGCTTATTCGATGCCCGACCCGATTTCAAGAGAAGAAAAGGGTAAGTGGTTCAAAGAGCTGACAGACCTTCAGGAAAAAATTGCAGGGGAGCGTACTGCCAATATGAAAGGAAAGACCTATCGTGTACTCGTTGAAGGCACGGCCAAAGGTGAAGGTATGCTTTCAGGCAGAACAGGCGGTAACATTATTATCGAATTCCCCGGTGATGAAAGTCTTATCGGTGAATTTATTGATGTAACAGTAACTAATCCGAGAACTTGGATTGTTTACGGTGAAATTGCGAAATAACTACTCGTGTGAGTATTTATTAATAAAAATATTTTTATATAAGGAGTAATAACAATGAGCGTTATTGAACTTACAAGACAGCTTGGCGCTGCTATTCAGAAGGACGAGCGTTACCTCGCTTTTGCAGCTGCCAAGGAAGCAAACGAAAAGGACGAAGCTCTTAATGCACTTATGGGCGAAATCCAGATGATTCAGATGAACTATCAGATGGAAGCATCTAAGGAAACACCCGACAGCGCTAAGATGCAGGAATTCGAAGCTGAATTCAACGCAAAGTATGAAGCATTTATGGCTAACGAAAATATGCAGAAATATGACGAAGCAAGAGCTGAAGTTGACTCAATGATGAACTACATCATGCAGATTCTCGGCCTTTGCGTAAACGGTGCTGACCCTGCTACATGTGAACCCGAACAGCACGATCATTCATGTGACGGTGCTTGCTCAAGCTGCAGCGGCTGCCACTAATAATTTAAATTGATTAAATCTCAGGAGGAAAAACAAATGTCCGAAATGACACCGATGATGTCTCAATACTTACAAATAAAAAAAGAATACTCGGATGCGATTTTGTTTTTCCGCCTGGGTGACTTTTATGAAATGTTTTTTGACGATGCAATTACAGCATCCAAGGTCCTTGAGCTGACTCTTACAGCAAGAAGCTATTCAAAAGGTGAAAAGGCGCCTATGTGCGGTGTACCTTTCCACTCAGCCGAGGGTTATATTGCAAAGCTTGTTTCGGCAGGCTTTAAGGTTGCTATCTGTGAGCAGACAGAAGATCCTGCAACTGCAAAGGGCATCGTTAAAAGAGATGTTATAAGAGTAATTACTAAGGGCAGTATTATCGAAAATAATATGCTCGACGATTCAAAGAACAACTATCTTGCCTGTGTTTATTTTGACGGCACAAACGGCGGTGTTTGCTTCTGCGACGTTTCAACGGGTATTCTTAATCTCACTAATTTTACTAACGAACATACAACCGAAAATAAC
Organism: Clostridia bacterium; assembly: GCA_017631745.1. Taxonomy (GTDB): domain Bacteria; phylum Bacillota; class Clostridia; order Oscillospirales; family Acutalibacteraceae; genus UBA6857. The sequence continues at coordinate 15,518 of JAGBSR010000030.1, forward strand.
ATTATAAATGAAATCGGTACCTTTGCACCCAGTGAGATTCTTCTTAATAAAGGTGCAGCACATAGCAGAATAATTTCCAATTTCATTTCAAAGCGCACTGAAGCTGCTTGTGAAATTCTTGACGATTATGATTTTGAGGCAGAAGACTGCAGAAAGGTCTGTCTTGATCATTTCGGTGAGGAAAAGTTCAGAGCATTTGATTTTTCTTCAGATGCAACAGCTGTTTCTGTTACAGGTGCACTTCTTCGTTATCTTAAGAATGTGCAGAAAAACAATCTTGACAACATTAGAGAAGTCAATTATTATTCCGACAGTCAGTTTATGAAGCTTGACTATAACACTCTGCGCAATCTTGAAATTCTTGAAACTATGAGAGACCGCGAGAAAAAAGGCTCACTTTTATGGGTGCTCGATAAGACTCACACCTCTATGGGCAAGCGACTTCTCAGAAACTGGCTTGAAAAGCCTCTTGTAAGCCTTGCTCAGATAACAAGACGCCATAATGCCGTATCAGAGCTTTACGACAAAAATATTATGCTCATTGATATATCATCTTCACTTTCCAAGGTTTACGATATCGAGCGACTTATCACAAGAGTTATGTTTGAGTCTGCCAATGCAAAGGATCTTAACTCTCTTAAGCAGACTATAGAATGCATTCCTGTTATAAAGGTGCTTTTACAGAGCTCTGAAAGCGCTTATCTTCGTCAGCAGTATCAGAATCTTGACTTGCTGGAAGATGTTGGTGGTCTTATTGATATGGCTATCAAGGAGGATGCACCCTTCTCGGTAAGAGAGGGCGATATGATAAAAGACGGCTTTAATGCAGAGCTGGACGAGCTTCGCAATATTCAGGGTAACGGTAAGCAGTTTATTCTTGATATTGAACAGCGCGAAAGAGAAACGACAGGTATACCTAAGCTTAAAATCGGCTATAACAGAGTCTTCGGTTATTATATTGAGGTTACTAACTCATATAAAGATATGGTACCCGACACATATTTCAGAAAGCAGACCCTTGCCAACTGTGAGAGATACATAACTCAAGAGCTTAAGGAGCTCGAGAGCAAGGTTCTCGGTGCTCAGGAGAGAATTGTTAAGCTTGAATATGAGATTTTCTGTCAGATAAGAAGCAGAGTTGCTCAGGAGTTTTCACGTATCAAGGCAACCTCTCAGGCTCTTGCAACAATCGATGTGCTCTGTTCACTTGCAACAACAGCCCTTGAGAGAAATTATGTCTGCCCCACAATGCTCGCAGGCGGAGAAATCAAAATCACCGACGGCAGACACCCTGTTGTCGAAGCTGTGCTTGATGCTCCTTTTGTGCCCAACGACACATTTATGGACTGCGATAAAAACCGTTGTGCCATTATTACCGGCCCCAATATGGCAGGTAAATCCACATATATGCGCCAGGTTGCTATTATTTCAATTCTCGCTCAGATCGGCTCGTTTGTACCTGCAAGAAGTGCTGAGCTTTGCATTGTTGAAAGCATTTTTACCCGTGTAGGCGCTTCAGACGACCTTGCAACCGGTCAGTCAACATTTATGGTTGAAATGAATGAGGTTTCATCTATACTTAAAAATGCGACAAAAAACAGTCTCATCATTCTCGATGAAGTCGGCAGAGGTACCTCAACCTTTGACGGTATGAGTATTGCCAGAGCTGTGCTCGAGTACATTGCCGATAAAAAGAAGATAGGTGCGAAAACCTTATTCTCAACTCATTATCACGAGCTAACCGAGCTTGAGGGTATCCTCGACGGTGTGAATAACTATAATATCTGTGTCAAAAAGCGCGGTGATACAATCACCTTCCTCAGAAGAATTGTCCGCGGATGTGCTGACGGCAGCTACGGTATTGAGGTTGCAAAGCTTGCAGGTATTCCCAATTCCGTTGTTTCAAGAGCAAGAGTTATTCTCGGTGAGCTTGAAGGCCAGGCTCCCGTACGCCAGAGTGTCAGTCAGTCGAGCATTCCGATGCCCGAAGAAGATGAGCTGCAGCTTTCTATGACCTCAACCGTTGATGATGAAATTATCGAATCGATAAGGAATATTGATATAAACACACTTACGCCTCTTGAAGCTATGACCACTCTTCACGAGCTTATCAAAAAGGCGAGAAGAAACGATTTTTAAATGAAAGGATGACAGCTTTATGGCTAAAATCAATATATTACCAAAGCACATTGCCGAACTGATTGCGGCCGGTGAAGTTGTTGAAAGACCGGCAAGTGTTGTTAAGGAATTGCTTGAAAATGCAATTGATGCCGGTGCTACTACCATTACTCTTGAAATAAGAAACGGCGGCGTGAGATATATCCGCATTACTGATAACGGCTGCGGAATTGATCACGAGGATGTTCCCAAGGCGTTTTTAAGTCACGCCACAAGTAAGGTAAGAGATGAAAATGATCTCAACTCAATTTTTACTCTCGGCTTCAGAGGCGAAGCTCTCGCTTCAATTGCCGCAGTTTCAAAGACCGAAATTTTAACTAAAACCGAAAGCGAATCCCTCGGTACTGCATATGCCGTTGAGGGCGGAGTTGAAACAAGATATGACCAGGCAGGCTGTCCCAACGGCACTACAATAGTAGTAAGAGATCTGTTTTACAACACGCCTGCACGTATGAAATTCCTTAAGAAGGATGTTGCAGAGGCTAATGCTGTTGCCGATGTAGTGGATAAGATTTCACTTTCGCATCCCGAGGTCAGCGTAAGATTTATCCGTGAGGGCAAGCAGGCTCTCATTACCCCCGGTGACGGCAAGCTTATTTCGGCTATCTATTCTGTTTTCGGCAGAACTTTTGCCGAAAGCTTATTAGAGGTTGACTATAAATTATACGGTGTTGAGGTCAGCGGCTTTGTATGCAAGCCAATGTCTTCAAGACCGTCAAGAGCAATGCAGTATTTCTTCCTTAACGGGAGATA
>JAGBSR010000031.1 GCA_017631745.1 Clostridia bacterium
AAAAGGTGCTGCTTTTAGGTGACAGTGAGGCCAGCGGTTTTACAGACTACGGAGATGAAATGAGCGAGTTTACACGCGTTGACGATTCATATGCTGCCTATGTTGCTGATGAACTCGGAGCAGAACTTATACCTATGGCTTGCCCCGGTTTCAGAACTCTTGAACTCAGAGTAATGCTTGATGATAATTACAGACCCGAAGATAAGTATCTCTTTAAAAAGGTGCCCCGTACACCCGAAGACGAAATTATGGCTAAAGCTCCTGCTATGAAGCAGGCAATCAAAGACTCAGACATAATTATGATCGGAATTGGCGGTAATGACTGGGGTGCATACCTCGGTTGGACTATGGAAGATATACAGCTTGAGAATAAGCTTCCTGAAGAATTTAAGATAGCTCTCAGAGAATTGCTTGAAAATGCAACAGTAGAAGATGATCTCATTGCTCAGATTATTGATCTTGCCGATTATCTGAATGCACAAGATGAGGTTCTTGCCGCTCTTCCCGAGGCTATGAAATATGCTTTCTCAAATCTTAGAACAAACTGGGAGTATATTGTTGAATACATCTATGAGAACAATCCTGATGTAACACTTGTTGTAGTCGGTATGTTCCCCACATATTATCAGACTCCCGAAGGTGAGCCGGAAAATGTTGCTCAGCCAAATGCAGCTAAAAAGATGGTTGAAGATGCAATTATTAATTATGGTAATAAGCATATGGTGGACAATATAGGAAAGTACGGTTATATCTATGTTGAACCTACTGATGTAATTGTTGAAGATTCTCATCCCACATTAGCCGGTCACAGAACCATCACAGAATGCATTCTCAATGCTCTTCCCGACGCGAGATTCCAATACAGCGGTGATGTGTCAATCAGAGACAGCTATTACAAAGAAGTTGAGTATGTTACCATAAACGGAATTATGCAGGGTACCTCCGCTGTGACATTCAGTCCCGAAGAGGCACTTACAAAAGCAGATTTCACTATGGCTCTTAATAATATCACCGGTAACTGCGAAATTAGTGACAGCACAGCTGCGGTAAATAAGCTTGGTGTAGCTGCAGAGATTTTCAAATGTGCTGAGAAAAACAGCATTACAAGCTTTTTTGCAGCTCTAAAGCTTTCCTTGGAAATCTTCACAACAGGCGACTTGAAAATCACCCGTGCTGACGGTGCAGAGATTTTATATAAAGTTGCCAAAACTTTCTAAGTTGACAATCAGTACCCTGCCGAAAAGGCGGGGTGCTTTTTTATTAAGAATTTGATTTTGACGCGCCGTACCGAATCTGTAATAACAGCGAAAGACCCACCGAGCAGAAGAGTGCAAAAGCATACACATTTATGCGCTCGTATGCGGACGGATGCATTTGCATACGAACGGATGCTATAATGATAATGGTAATGATAATGATAATGGTAATGATAATGATATTGAATATGAGAATGCAAATGAGCAACTTTCAGCTGTGTGGAAAACTCGGGGAGAAGAAAAAATATTTTTTTGATTGTGTTGACAAGTCTTATTTTTACGGATAGAATTGAAGTAAAGGAAAATAATGGAGGTAAAAAATATGAAAAAACTTTTATCATTAATCTTGGTTGCAATTATGCTTGTGACAGCTATGCCTATTGCATTCGCTGAGGGCAACACATATAAAGTTGGTGATATTGTTCAGTTTGGCTCATATCCGCAGAGTGAGGTTAAAGACGAAGCCTTAATCGCTGAGCTAAACGCCCTCGCACCCGAGTGGGAAGACTGGACAAGTTATGGGTATTATAGCGGTGATGGTATTAATTATGACTCGATGGTGCAAGGTGATTGGATGAGATACATCGATGTTGAACTTAACGGTGATAAATATCGTGGTGTTATGTTTACTAACTACAGACCGGAAATTACTTATGAAGAACATGGGTATAATAATCAGAGTTATCACAACTTAAAAATTAATACTGTATATTGGTTTATATTTGAACCTTTGAATTGGCGAATTCTTGATCCGAGTACCGGATTTATTCTATGTGAAAAAATAATTGATTCAAAAGCATTTAGCAACACTATTTATCGGGGAATAGCAGAGCAAGAGGACTATGAGTTCTATAATGATCCCTTATGTGAAAATTATGCTAATGATTACGAAACCAGCTCTATAAGAAAATGGCTCAATGATGATTTCTATAATTTAGCTTTTACAGAAAATGAAAAGACAGAGATTGATTTTACTAAGCTAAATAACGATAGTTACGGAACATTAGTTGGCTATGAAGGGTATGAGTGGTTAGATAGTGAAGAAACTGAAGATAAGATTTTTTTGCTTTCATTTGATGAATTAGAAAACAACGACTATTGGTTGTTTCCGGAAAATCACGATGGTTATAATGACAACCCCGACTCTAGTGACTATGCAATTTGCCAGGGTTCTAACTCAATTGGAGAATGGCTTCTTCGTTCTCCCGGCAGAAGATCTCATACTTGCTGTTTTGCTGCTGTAGATGGTGAATGGGATGTTTGGCGAACTTGCATCGGAACACGACCGGCATTAAAATTAAAGGACATAACTAAAATACATAAACATACTTACAAGCCTGAAATTACTGAACCAACATGTGTCGATATGGGTTACACAAATTTCATTTGTGAGTGCGGATACAGTTATATCGGTGATTACACTTATGAGAACGGTCATAGCTTTACATATTATACACCTATCGGCGATGCAAATTGTATTACTGAAGTTGAACTTATAGCCAAGTGTGATTATTGTGATGAAACAGATTCAATAATAGGTAAAGGTTATCACAAATTCAGTGACAGCTTTACTGTTGATGAAGCACCCACTTGTACAACAGAAGGCATAAAATCACGTCACTGTCTCTTTTGTTCTGAATTTGCATATGAAGCACTCATAGATAAGCTCGACCACAAAGATGACAACGGCGACTACGAGTGCGATTATAATTGCGGCTATGAGTTTGAAAAGCCTTCACCTGATGTTCCCGAAAAAGAACTCAACTTCTTCCAAAAAATCATTCAGTGGTTCAAAGACCTCTTTGATAAACTTTTCGGTTGGATAAAAAAATAATAAATCACTTAGGGGCGCCCATCGGGCGTCCTTGCTGTTATATAACGGTACTGTAGGGACACGGCTTGCCGTATCCCTACAAGATTTCCATTCCCTATGGCAAGCGATGTGCTTACTCGGCGGGAAGCAGGCTGTTTTTACCGCGGGTCTTCGTCGCGTACCAAAAGACACATCACTTAGGGGAGCAGGCTCAGATTTTTTTATGAAAATAACTACATATTGTGTATGATTTTCCTCAGATGTATACTAGTTGACATTTTTTACAAAAAAATTTTTATAAAAACTCTGATTTTTTTATTGTGAAATATTGATTTATTACTAATCTAGTGATAAAATAATAGGGTATTTTTAAACTACACTTCGAATACAAAAGGAGTATTTCTAATGGAAAGAAAAACAGGTACTGTTTCAAGAGGTATCCGCTGCCCGATTATCCGTGAAGGTGACGACCTTGCTAAGATCGTTGCTGACAGCGTTCTCGATGCTGCTAATAGTGAAGGCTTTGAGCTTCGCGACAAAGACGTTGTGGCTGTAACCGAATCAATCGTTGCCAGAAGTCAGGGTAACTATGCTTCTGTTGAAGCTATTGCTAAGGATGTCAAGGCTAAACTCGGCGGTGAAACAGTTGGCGTTATTTTCCCCATTCTCTCAAGAAACCGTTTCGCAATCTGTCTTCGCGGTATCGCTATGGGTTGTAAGAAAATCGTTCTTATGCTCTCATATCCCAGTGACGAGGTTGGTAACCACCTTCTCACATACGATCAGCTTGACGAAGCAGGCGTTAATCCCTACAGCGACGTACTTACACTCGCTAAATACCGTGAGCTTTTCGGCGAAAACAAGCACGAGTTCACAGGTGTTGACTATGTAGAATATTACTCAAACCTTGTAAAGGAATGCGGTGCAGAATGTGAAGTTATCTTCGCAAACCAGCCCAAGGCTATCCTTGAATATACTGACTGCGTACTCGCTTGTGATATCCACACAAGAGCACGTACAAAGAGACTCCTCAAGGCAGCAGGAGCTAAGAGCGTTTACGGTCTTGACGATATCCTTACCGAATCAATCGACGGTAACGGCTTCAATGCAGATTTCGGTCTTCTCGGCTCAAACAAGTCAACAGAAGATACAGTTAAGCTTTTCCCCAGAGATTGCGGCGAATTTGTAAACAAGACTCAGGCTTACCTTGTTGAAGCTACAGGCAAGAATATTGAGGTTATGGTTTACGGTGACGGCGCATTCAAAGATCCTCAGGGTAAAATCTGGGAGCTTGCTGACCCCTGTGTATCACCCGGCTATACAGCAGGTCTTGAGGGTACTCCCAACGAGCTTAAGCTCAAGTACCTTGCAGATAACGATTTTGCTGGTCTTACAGGCGACGAGCTTAAGGCTGCTATCTCAAAGCGTATCGCTGAAAAGGGCGAAGCAAGCCTTGTAGGTAATATGGCTTCTCAGGGTACCACACCCAGAAAGTTCACAGACCTTATCGGTTCACTCTGCGACCTTACCAGCGGTTCAGGTGACAAGGGTACACCCGTAGTTCTCGTTCAGGGTTACTTCGACAACTACACCAACTGATTTTATATCGGTTTTAATAAAGTTAATATTTTCTGATTATATAGGGAGGAATTTTAAATGAATTCAAACGTAAGACCCGAATCAATGGCTCGTATTACCACTAAAGAGCTTGCAGATGCATTTATTGCAGAGCAGGTTGAGGCAGTACGCGCTCAGGTTGGCGACAAGAAGGTTCTGCTTGCACTTTCAGGTGGCGTTGACTCATCAGTTGTTGCTGCGCTTCTTATCAAAGCTATCGGTAAGCAGCTCGTTTGCGTACACGTTAACCACGGCCTTATGCGAAAGGGTGAAAGTGAAAATGTAATTGAGGTTTTCAAAAACGGCCTCGATGCTAACCTTATCTATGTAGATGCAACTGACCGCTTCCTTGATCTTCTCAAGGATGTAAGCGATCCCGAAACAAAGCGCAAGATTATCGGCAAAGAATTCATCAATGTTTTTGCTGACGAAGCTAGAAAGCTCGACGGCGTTTCCTTCCTTGCTCAGGGTACAATTTACCCTGATATTCTCGAAAGCATCAAGCAGGCAGAGGGCAAAAAGGCAGTTAAGTCACACCACAATGTTGGCGGTCTTCCTGAGGATCTTCAGTTTGAGCTTGTTGAACCCGTTAAACTCCTCTTTAAGGATGAAGTAAGAGTAGTAGGTGAGGCTCTCGGTCTTTCACACGAAATGGTATACCGTCAGCCCTTCCCCGGCCCCGGTCTTGGTGTAAGATGCCTCGGTGCTATCACACGTGACAGACTTCACGCACTCCGTGAGGCTGATGCAATTCTCAGAGAAGAATTCGCAAAGAACGGCCTTGCAGAAAAGGTATGGCAGTACTTCGTTGTAGTACCCGATATGAAGAGCGTTGGAGTTAAGGATGACAGCCGCTATGAAGGCTGGCCCGCTATCATCAGAGCTGTCAACACAAAGGATGCTATGACAGCTACCATCGAAGAGATTTCCTACGAGATTCTTTATAAGATCACAAACCGCATCACAGCTGAGGTTGAAGGCATCAACCGTGTGCTGTATGACATCACTCCCAAGCCGACAGGCACTATTGAGTGGGAATAATGACCTTAAACCCGAAACCCTTTATTTTACTGGGGTTTCGGGGCCTTTGTTTTAAAATTGATACCACTTTTGATACCGCAAGCCACAAGGCATTATTCACCTTAATAGTTTATTCATAAAATATCTGATATTTGTTCATAAATATAGAGTCCTCTTTGGTAGAAGTTTACTCAGAAATTATATATATAAAGCCATAAAAATGAGCCTGCCACCATTTGGTGACAGGCTTTGACGTTACATATAAACTCTCTCTCGGAAGTAATCTGCTCTTACGACGCCTCCCTGAGTGAGAATACCCATATCGTTCAATTCTTCATTGAGCTCCTTGATAAGTCTGTAAGCTG
>JAGBSR010000032.1 GCA_017631745.1 Clostridia bacterium
ACTCATCGCCAACGCTGTCTTTACTGTGCTTTACAGCTATCTTTTTCACCATTGCCGACGCATCCGCCTTATCAAGCACATAACCCTTGTGCTCAGCTCTGATTGATTTGCCTGCCGCACGAAGAAGCGCAATGTCGGCAACAATAATCTGTCTTGTAACTCCGAATTCCTCTGCAAGGCTGTTTGCACTCACAGGTGTCCGCGAATTTTCAAGTTTATCTATTATGAGAGTTCTTCTCTTTTCACCTGTCATATTTATATCTCCGTTTTATTATTTCAGTTTATTATAACATCAAAAAACTATAAAAACAAGAAAAAAGTTATTGACAAATAAAAAATCCTCACTATAATGTGTATATACATATAAATATACATTTAAGGAGTTTTGTAAAATGGAAAAGAAATATGCAGTTTTAGTTGTTGATATGCTCAATGATTTTGTAACAGGCGCTCTCAAGTGTGACAGAGGTCTCGCTATCGTACCCAAAACAAAAGAGCTGCTTGCAGGTTGCCGTGAAAAAGGTGTGCCTGTTATCTTCTGCAACGATGCTCATCTCAAAGACATTGACCACGAGCTTAAATTCTGGGGCGACCATGCACTTGCAGGTACAAAGGGTGCTGAAGTTATCCCCGAGCTTGATCTTTGCGATAAGGACTATGTTGTACCCAAGCGCCGTTACAGCGGCTTCTTTATGACCGACCTTCATCTGCTTTTACAGGAGCTCGGCATAAACACTGTTATTATGACAGGCCTTCACGCTCATATGTGTGTACGCCACACCTCAGCAGACGCTTATCAGTACGGCTATGATATTGTTGTAGCAAAAGACGCTACCGATTCTTTCACAGAAGAAGACTACAACTACGGCATCAAGTACTTAAAAGAAACCTATGGCGCCGAAATTTCAGATGTAGATACAATCCTCGCCACAATCTGACAGATAAGCAAACATCAAAACAGCACCCCAAACGGGGTGCTGTAATTTTTTTATCTCTGTTAGTGGATGAAGAGTGAAAGAACAACAAGAATTGCTGAGCCGAATGCGGGAATAAGAATTGAACCGATTGACCAGGTCTTGAGGCTTGTCTTTATATCCATACCTGAGAAGTTTGTAACAACGTGGAAGTATGAGTCGTTGAGATAGCTGGGGCACATTGTTGTAAGACAAAGTGCAAGAGCACAAAGATAGGGGTTGATACCGAGAGTTGCGAGCATAGGACCGATAATAGCCGAGCCTGTAATCATAGCTGTGGTACCTGAGCCCTGAGGGAATCTCATAATAACACCGATGATGATGGGAATGAGAATTGCGGGTACGCCTGCATCAACAATCCAGTTAGCCATAATGCCTGCTGCACCTGTTGCATTGATAACTGCGCCGAGAGCACCGCCTGCTGCTGTAATAAATACGATAGGACCTGCATCACGGCAAGCTTCCTGCATCATATCAACACAGGTCTTTTTGTCATATGTACGGCAAAGAAGGAATGCACCCATGCAAAGTGAAACAAAGAGAGCGATTACGGGCTGACCGAGGAATGTGAAAATGCTTGCAACTGTTGTGCCTGCAAGTGAATCAATCTGGCCAACAAGAGTGTTAGCGAAGATAAGAGCGATGGGCACGAGAAGTGTTGCAAATGAAAGGAATGCGCTCGGGAGCTTTTCTGAAGCAAGAAGATCAGCGAAGTCGCTTGTTACAAGCTGTTCGTTGTTGTCGTGCTTTTCGTGTATTCTGTCAAGGACCTTAAGCTGTTCGGGAGTGTATTTGCTTCTGTCAATTTCGTAAGGCACGATAAGATTCGGGTACTTCTTGCCGAAGTATCTGAAAAGGAAAACTGAGAAAATGAACAGAGGAACCGAGAAAGCAATACCGGCAAGTATGTATAAGCCGAGATCAATTGCTGCACCGTGTTCATTGAAAGTTGAAACAACTGCAAGAGGGCCGGGTGTGGGAGGCACGATGAAGTGAGTGATATAAAGACCCATACCAAGAATACCGCCGAGACCTACCATTGATCTCTTTGTAAGACGTGAGAATTCCTTAGCGAGTGATGAAAGAATAACGAAGCCTGAGTCACAGAATACGGGAATTGAAACAACAAAACCTGTAAGGCCGAGAACAACGTCGCAATTCTTAACGCCAACGAGCTTGAGGATTGTAAGAGCCATACGCTTAGCTGCACCGCTCTTTTCAAGGAATATACCCATTATACAGCCGAAGCCGATAACAACACCGATTGATGCCATTGTGTTACCGAAGCCCTTAGTTACTGTGCTAACACAGCCTGTCAGGGTATCGACCACTGAACCTTCAGGGCCGAAGGGCATAGCTAAAACAGCAATAATGATAGCTGAAATAATGAGTGAAGGGAATGCGTGCATTTTAGTGAAGATGATAAGCAGCATCATTACAACGATACCGATTGCCATCGCCAATACGGGATGAAGCATATTATTTCCTCCTGATTTTTTATATTACTTTGTTTAAATATACATTATTTTCTTGCTTTTTGTCAACCTTTTGTCAACAAATGTTTCCCATAAAGCAAAAATTTATTAAAATTCATTAATATCTCAAAAACGTTGCAACATTTTCAATTTGCAATAGCTTTTATTATATCAACAAAAGCCTCTTTTATTATTTCAATAATACCGTGAAGGATATCGAGAAGCGTTCTTCTCTTCTCCCCTTCCTGCTCCTGCTGAGTCTCTTTGCTCTGGCAGGACAACCAGTATATAAGTCCCTCAGGATATGTCATTATCACGGATTTGCCGTTGCCGTCTTTTACCATCATACCTTTCTGCGGTCGGTTGTCATCCATAAACAAATCGTGACAAGCCGCATCCCAGGTATTATGTATATCCTTTGATCCGTCTGCCATTTTGACTGTGTAGTCAGAATTGTAGATTGTATCAAAGGTAGATATACGGCAGGCAGATTTGCAGTTTGAAATGCTCATAAGATACTGCCAGTTGGAATTGACTGTTACAGAGTTAAGAGAAGCATAATCGTCATTCTTGCACCAGAAAAACCAGATGGGCATATCGATAAGATTGTTAAGATCTGAATTTGAGGGTGCATAAACAGGAGACAGCGGAAAGGCTGCAGCAAAAAACGACGGATAAGTCATAGCCATTCTCAATGTCATTTTACCGCCCATAGAATAACCGCCGATATATATTCTGCTTGTGTCAATATTATTTATATGCGCCTTGACAAAAGCATCTATGGTCTTCTTAAGGTTTGTTGTGGTACCCTCCCAAGCAAGATCAATAAGACCTGCTGTAGGGTAACGGGGTAACAGCAGATAAGCTCCGCCCGTATCCTTGAAGCGGCTCTGATATTCCTCGCTTGACCACAGCGCTATACTGCAGTTGTCAAGCTGGTGTCCGGGATAGTCACCCGATGAGTTACCGTGAAGCCACACTACAAGAGGGTATTTGGTCTTGTCGTTTTTACCTGCAGGTGAATAGTACACATAGTCAAGAGCCGAGTCTCCGCTTTCAAATTGAGTCTTAAGAGCATCCATACCCTGTTTTTCGCTCACCGCAAAGCCGGACATACAGACACTTGACAGCAATATCAGAATGCATAAAAGTGTCGCTGTTATTTTCTTCATAGTCACACCTACTTTTACTTATATATTTATTACTTCTTGACCCATGTTGAGGGCGAGAAGGTAAGAATAAGCGGGAAGATTTCCAATCTGCCCAAAAGCATTGTAAAGGAAAGTATCACCTTTGAAAAAGGCGAATAGAGAGCATAGCTTGATGCAGGACCTGCTGCACCCAAGCCGGGACCGATGTTGTTTACGCAGGAAGCCGCAACGGATATGTTGGTCTCAAGATCAAACTTATCAAAGCCCAGCAGGAAAACAACCACACACATAAACAGTGCATAAATTGCAAGGTACGCCCCGAGAGAGCTGATTGTCTTTTCGTCCACCCTCTTTCCGTCGAGTCTGATTGTTGCAACAGCTCTCGGATGAAGAAGCTTCTGAAGCTCACGCTTTATATTTTTAAATAAAAGCACAATTCTCGAAATTTTGAAACCGCCTGCAGTTGATCCTGCACAGCCACCAATAAACATCAGAAGAAGAATCAATGTTTTGGAATATCCCGGCCACAGATTAAAGTCTGTGGTTGCAAAGCCCGTTGTGGATATAATTGCCGCCACCTGAAAAGCTGCGTGTCTGAGACTTTCGGAAACCGTTTCATACAGCGGTGTTATATTGACACAGATAGTAACTATACTGAAAAGTACAATCACACCGTATGTCATAAGCTCTTCGTTTCTGATTGCCGACCTGAACTTTCTGATAAGCATAAAGTAATAAAGGTTGAAATTCACACCGAAAAGCAGCATAAATACAGTTATTACCCATTGAATATAGGGTGAATATGAGCCGAGGCTGTCAGCCTTTATACCGAAGCCGCCAGTACCTGCTGTGCCGACAGCGTGAATAATACTGTCGTAAAGAGGCATACCGCCTGCGAAAAGAAATACAAATTCGATAAAAGTCAGTGCAATATAAATGATATAGAGTATTCTTGCAGTCTGTTTCATTTTGGGCACTATTTTACCCACAACAGGACCGGGAGCCTCTGCTCTGAGAATATGAATGCTTCTGTCGGAAACCGACGGAATAACAGCCATAACAAACACAAGCACACCCATACCGCCGACCCAGTGTGTAAAGCTTCTCCAGAAAAGAAGACCCTTGCTCATAGCCTCCACATCGGTGAGTATCGAAGCACCCGTGGTGGTAAAGCCGCTGGCCGTTTCGAAGAAAGCATCAATGAAAGACGGAATTTCCTTGCTGATATAAAAGGGCAGAGCACCGATAAGGGACATTACAATCCAGGCAAGCGACACAATAACAAAGCCCTCTTTGGCATATATAACCTTACTGCCCGGCTTGAATATCAGCGTCATTGCAAAGCCTGTTACCAAAGCAATGCCAATAGAAACAAGTATCGCACTGCTGCAGCTTTCTTTATATATAAGCGCTGTTATCAAGGGCAGAAGCATAAGCGCCGCCTCTATTTTTATAACAGTACCTACAACATACAAAACCATTCTTCTGTTCATAAGCTTACCTCAAAATATCTGAAAGCTGAGTGATACGGGAACGGGCGGAAAGTATGATAACTCTGTCACCCTGCTCAATGCAGTCATCACCCGAAGGAATGATAGTTTTTTTGTTTGCTCTGGTGATCGCGGCAATAAGCACACCGGATTTAATTTTCAGCTCTTTTATGGGTACGCCGAAAAGACCTGAGCCCTTATTTACCTTGAACTCCATAGCCTCAACCTTGCCGTCCATAATTTTATAAAGGGACTCTATGCTGTCGTTGTCGATAGAGTTTTCAAGAGCTCTTGTGTATCTGAGAATAATATCAGAAGTGATTGACTTTGTGGATACGATGCAGTCAAGGCCTAATTTTTCTGCCATCTTAACCATTTCATCACGGTTAACCTTCGAAATAACCTTAGGCACATTCTGATTTGAAGCAAAGATAGAAATAAGGATATTCTCTTCGTCCATACCTGTCAGAGCCACAAAGGCATCAAGAGAGCGAAGTCCCTCTTCCAGAAGAAGCTCCTGCTGTGAGCCGTCACCGTTTATGAGCACAGCCTTCGGCACGAGGTCTGAAAGTTCTTCACAGCGCTCGGTGCTTTTCTCGATAATTTTCACCTCGTTACCAGAAGACAAAAGCATCTTCGCAAGGTAGTAAGCTGTCTTACTGCCGCCGAGAATCATTACACTTCTCGCCTGCTTTGTGATTATGCCCAGACCCTTGAGAAGCTTCTGCATATCGCCGGGAGTTGCCGCAACAGAGATAATATCGCCCTCAGACAGCTCAAAGCTGCCGTCAGGGATGATAACCTCACCGTTTCTCAGGACGGCACCGATAAGAAATTCCACATTCTGCTTTTCACGCAGCTTGCTGAGCTTCTTACCGCACAAGGGAGAATCAGCCTTAAGCTTCATCTCTATAATTTCAAGGCTTCTCTTGGCAAAATATTCTGCCTTGAAGGCCGAGGGTATTTTAAGTATATTGTAAAGTTCCTGAGCAACGAGGAGCTCGGGATTTACAGACATTGACAAATCAAGATGCTGACGCATAAAGCCTATTGAATGATCGTTATACTCGGGGTTTCTTATTCTTGCAACGGTATGCTTCGCACCCATCTTTTTAGCAAGAAAGCAAGAGAGCATATTCATCTCATCCGAGTCCGTGAAAGAAACAAAAAGCTCAGCCTTTTCAACGCCCGCCTCCTGCAAGGTCTCGCAGTCGGCACAGTTGCCGCAAACACCTATAACATCATAAATGTTAGTTACCTCTGTTATTATATCTGGGTTCTTGTCGATAACCGTTACATCGTGGCCCTCCTTAACCAGGGTTGATATTACGGCAAGTCCTATTTTTCCTACACCTGATATTATAATATCCATATTAGTTCTCCTGAAAAATCATTTGGATTTTTATATATTGTACCACATCTCTTTGTAACTATCAAGTAAATTATTTATACCGCCAACAGCTCATACCTGCAGGCAACGAAAAAAGCAGAACCAAACGGCTCTGCTTTAATATTCGTTTAATTATTCAGCATCCTGCTGGGGGATAAGACCCTTGATGAAGTCGATGATGAGCTTAATGATAGCTTCGATCTTATCGAGTACTTCCTTTGCGATATCCATGACGGTACCTCCTTTATCAATAATATATCTATATGATAACAAAAATTTATAAAAAAGTCAATATTGATTATCAAGCGGTAATATTTTTAACATTTAAGTCAGCTCAGATATTTATGTTGTACTGCTTGCTGTAGCTTTCATAAAGAGCCGCATATTCACCGTCGGGATCTTTTTTGATTTTCTTGAGATACTTATGAATATCCATTTCACTGTGAGCCATTTCAATCACAAGACCTGCAATATTTGAGCAATGGTCTGATACTCTTTCAAGGTCAGTGAGAATATCGTTGAGAACAAAGCCGAGCTCAATGGTACATCTGCCTTCCTGAAGACGGCGTATATGCTTGAGCTTGATTTCATCTCTGAGGTCGTCAACAACCTGTTCGAGAGGCTCAACAAAACTCGCAGCCTCAAAATCGTTTTCAGCAAAGCTCTTATATGCAAGCTTTACAATTTCGCTTACTGCACCGCAAAGAGTTGCAAGCTCTGCCTGGGCTTTCTCTGAAAAGACAAGCTTTTTTTCTTCAATTTCTTCAGCAGACTTAAGAATATTAACGGCATGGTCCGAAATTCTTTCAAAGTCGCTGATAATATGAAGAAGCTTTGTTGTTTCCGCACCGTCTGCATCTGAAAGTTCTAGAGCAGAAACCTTAACAAGATAAGAGCCGAGCTTATCTTCATACTTGTCAGCCTTTTTCTCAGCCTTGATGATTTCTTCCCCTTTTCCTGCATCGTACTGCGAAAGCATCTCAAGAGATTTCTCAATCGCATCAACGGAAATTTCAGCCATAGTTACCGTAACATCCTTACAGCGGCTGACAGCAACGGCAGGTGTAGCAAAAAGTCTTTCGTCGAGGATTTCGTACTTTTCTTTTTCTTCGTTGTCTCTAACTGAAATTGTAGCAAGCTTTTCCAGCACCTTTATAAGCGGGAACCAGAAAATTGTGCAGAACATCTTGAATACTGTATTGATAATCGCAATACCTACTTCATCAACCGCATTGTCAAAGAAATCAAATTGGAACAAGGCATTTGCACCGTAGAAAAGCGCCAGCGCCACCGGTGTGCCGATAACATTGAAATATAAGTGAACCAATGTAGCACGCTTAGCATTTTTATTTGCACCAATCGACGCAAGTACCGCTGTGATACAAGTACCGATACCCATACCCATAATCAGAGGAATTGCACTGCCGAAAGTAATTGCACCGGTTGTTGAAATAGCCTGAAGGATACCGACAGAAGCAGATGAAGACTGAATAATTGCTGTCATAACTGCGCCGGCAACAACACCGAGAACGGGATTTGAGAAGAGAGTAAGAATATTTGTAAATTCAGGAACATTCTTGAGGCCTTCAACAGCATCAGACATAGCCGACATACCTGTCATAAGAACAGCAAATCCCAAAAGGATAGTAGCGGTATCTCTGCTTTTCTGCTTCTTATTGAACATAAGAAGAAATACACCTATGATAGCCAACACCGGCACAAACGATGAGGGCTTGAAGAAAGCCATGATGCCTGCACCGTCAACAGCCATAAGTGAAAGAATCCACGCCGTGATAGTGGTACCGACATTTGCACCCATAATAATACCTATTGACTGATGCAGTGTCATAATACCGGAGTTTACAAAGCCGACAACCATAACAGTTGTTGCTGACGAGGACTGAATGATAGAAGTAACTATCAATCCGAGTAAAAAGCCTTTTACGGGATTGTTTGTCATTTTTGTCAATACACTTTTAAGTTGACCTCCCGCCTTCTTTTCAAGGGCGTTACCCATTGTCTGCATACCGAAAAGGAATAACGCAAGACCGCCGATAAGCGATAACACATCAAAAATATCCATAGAAAACCTCTCTTATATCTGAAATTGATTTTTTTGATTCAATGACATAATAACAATTTTTTCCTTCAAAGGCAAGAGTTTTCGACAATATTATTTATAAATATAATCAACTATTATTTTTTACTTTCTCGGGTATTTTATTTAACATCCGCAAAAAATAAAAGCCGGGCAACCGGCTTTAGTAATATTATAAGCTTGTAAGCTGATAATCTTCGACATCCTGCTGTAAAAGCGAAACCTTATTTGTGCCTGATTTTATCTCACCGTTGAGCACTGCAACATCGTTGTCAAGGCTGTATTTCACTGCACCGAAAACCACCTTTTCAATAGCAGCTCTCACTTCGCTGTTTACGGGATAAGCTTCATCCTTAAATGTACCTGCAGCTGTTTTTCTGCTGGGCATACCCATATAAAATTCTCCGTCTTCCTTTAAAAGCACCTTTATATCGCTAACCGCAAACATACCGTCGAAAGTAATGGTACACTTAGCTACAAGTCTGTTGGTGGGCGCTTCAATTTTTCTGACTCTGAATGATGTAATGAGCATTTTATATTTCCTCCGTTATTCCAATTGCCGTGACGGCACATCTGTAAAGTGTATTAATTATAGCACTATATTTTCGCTCTTTCAAGCATTTTATTAAAAATTATTAAGAAATTTTATAAAATATACTCCCTGCTGCACAGTCTCTTTATACTGTTGACAAGGAGCCCTTATTGGTATAGAATGGATTTATAAAATCAGAGACGAGGTGTCTTTATGAACGAAGAAAACAAAGCAAAAACAAAATGGGTCGGCACATGGAGCTCAAGTGCCGCTGCAGCCGGCATCCACATTCCTCCCCTGATACATCTCAACAACGGTCTGCTTTATTCCACAGCCCGCAGTGTCATCTGCCCCACTCTCGGCGGCGACAGAATCCGCATAAAAATATCTAACAGATATAACAAAAAGTCTCTTCATATCAGCGAGACCACAGTTGCAACCTATGTCGGCGGCAAGGCCGATACCGATGAACCTATAAATGTAACCTTCGGCGGTAAAAAAGAGCTCACCCTCGCCCCGGGAGAAGAAATCCTCTCCGACACTCTCGAGTTTAAGGTTGAAGCCCTAAAAAAGATAGCCGTCAGCTTTTATGTCAAGCACGCCGTTATGCGTACCAAAAGCCTCTACGGCGGCGACACCTATCTCAGCCCCGGTAACTGCACTCACAAAAAGAAGTACGCGCCCTGGTGGCATCTGTTTTTCAAGACGGATTTCGCCACCTTGCAGACAGCACCCTTCCTTACCCGAGTTGATGTTTTGGCAGACGATGACTGCTATGCCATAGTCGTTGCAGGCGACTCGACTATGACAAACCAGAAGCCCTATTATCTTGCTGAAAGGCTCAGAAGAATGGGCATAACCAATGTTGCCGTTTTGCAGCAGGCACTCAACGGCAACCGAATCCTCGAAGACGGTCACGGCTTACTTGCAAATATTTACGGCGAGAGTATGCTCAAGCGCTTCGATAAAGATATCCTTGACTGTCCCGGTGTGAAGAAGATTATCTTCAAAGAGGGCATCAACGATATGCTTCACCCCCGATGCCTCACTGTCGGCGGACCAAAAATGACTACGGCAGAAGATATAATCGGAGGTATTCAGAAGGTAATTGACCTTGCTCATAAAAATGATATTAAGATTTATGTTTCCACCCTCACACCTTTTAAGGGTTGGGGCAAGCTTCTTCCCGGTATTCGTGATTTCACCTGGACTCAGGAAACTCAGGATATCGTAGATGAGACAAACGCCTGGATAAAAAACTGCCCTGCTGACGGAATAATAAACACCGATTTCATCTGCGACGAAAACGACAGAGAGATGATGAAGAAGGAATACGCCATTGACCTGCTTCACTACAGGCCTGAAGCACAGAAAATATTCATCGAAAACATTGACGAAAGTTTTCTCAGATAACAAACAGCCACGCGTCAAATGCGTGGCTTTGCTATACAAAAAAGCTACTGCATCGGCAGTAGCTTTTATTTTTTTCATTCAGTTATCAGTCAACAGCATAGTGAGCAACGCCGCAATCGCAATAGGGGCGTGTGCCTGTAAGCTGCCAGAAGAACTTGAGAATCCAAGCAATAAAGTAGAGGAAGCCTGAGCTGTGGCAGATACAATCACAAAGATCTTCGGGCTCTAAGAGACCGCCGCATGATGCTCTGTCACAAACCATATCACCGTCTTTGTCTTCGTGGCCGAGAGGCTCAATCGCAAATACAAAGTCAAGAACATTGCTTACTTCCATCATTTCGTTTTTCTCATTGATATAGAAGGTCTTGCCGCAACCCTCTCTTACACACTTAACCTGACCGTACTGACCGTACTGCTTGCAAGTGGGAGCCTTGTATTCTTTATCAAGAGTCTTTGAATAGTCGTGTCCGAGCTTTTCAACCTTTTCTGATGCAGTTACTACTGTGTTCTTACCGTCAGCACCCTTGCAATCTTCAAATGCACAGCTGATTTCTACAGTCCAACCGTCTGTTGTACAAGTGGGAGCCTTTGCTTCCTTAGTTGTCTTTGTTTCGCTGTGTCTGCGAGCATCCTTAGTTCTGAATGCATTGCATACACTGCCCTCGGGAGGAGTATCTTCACCTTCGATATATACAAAATCAGTTACCTGATTTACACCGCAAGTCTTACAGCTCTTTGAGTATACTGAGCCAAGGCTGCAGGTTGCAGAAACAAGAAGGTGTTCCTTACCTACATTTGCAACATATTCGTGCTCTAACATTTCGCCTGCTTCATATGTTGCTGTTTCGTCAATACCTTTAGCTGACTTGCCGCATTCAACGCAAACCTTATAATACTTTGCAAGACTTGTGCAAGTAGCTTCAACAGCGGGAACTTCGTCTTCTGCAGGACCTTCTTCAGGTGTAGCAAACATGTGTTCAACAACAACGTCTTCATCTGTATAAGTTGCACCTGTAAAATCTTCTGAACTTACATTACAACGTGAGCAAGCATAATAATATACAGGATTGCCTTCACATACAGCTTCTTTTAAATATTCCTTATCATCTTTTGTGAAATCGTGAACATTACCTTTAGTTGTTGTGCTTGTGAATGTTTCTGTATCTGAAACATCACCGCACTCGCTGCAGGTTAAGTAGAAATCCACGAACTCGTCACAATCTACTTCGCCGGGAACTAAAGTCTCAGCTGATTCTACCTTTGATTCTTCTGCATCGAAAACGTGAGCTACAGTAATAAACTCTGCGTAGCAGAAGTCACAGATTGCGGGGCTTCCGCAAGTTACTGCTTCTTCGCTTTCTCTTGCGCAAGTATCAATACCCTCATCACCGCAAATTTCACAGTAATATGAATGTTTACCGGGTCTGCCGGGATAATACTCATAATCGTGTTCGCACTCTTCGTTGGTAGCCATACCGCTGAAGGGTACGACAGCCATAGCCATAAGAACTGCAAGAACCAGTGATAAAGCTTTTTTGAAATTCTTTTTCATATCTTAATTACCTCCGTTTATACATATTTTAAATTTTCGGACAGATAAAATATACCATTTTATGTTTCATAAGTCAATAGATTGAAATTATTATTAACCAATAAAACAGGTAAATCACAGAAAATTTTAAAAGTTAAAAACAAACTGTAAATATGGACTTCACAAAAAGAACACACAGCCCTTCCTCTGTTAAAAACTTTGAGGAAAAGCTGTGCAAAATGTTGAAAATTTCAGCGATTATTTAACATCATAATCAAGCTTAAACTGCTCACCGCAGCCGTAGTTTTCATAAACATAATCGATATCCTTATCGCCGCGGCCTGAAAGGCAGGCAAGAATTGAGCCACTCTGATGCTCTTTTGCATATCTGATAGCGTACGCCACAGCGTGAGCACTTTCGATAGCAGGGATGATGCCCTCATATCTGCAAAGCAGGAAGAAGGCCTCCATTGCTTCTTCATCAGATACGGTTTCATAGTTGACTCTGCCGGTATCTCTGAGGTATGCGTGTTCGGGGCCTACGCCGGGATAGTCGAGACCGCTTGCAATTGAATAAACGGGAAGTGGCTCGCCGTTTTCATCCTGAAGCAGATAACTTTCAAAGCCGTGAAGCTTACCTTTTGTGCCGAACTTCATTGTTGCGGCGTGGTCGCCGACATTTTCACCTCTGCCTAAGGGCTCGATGCCGTAAATATCAACGGGTGATGAAAGGAAAGGTGTGAACATACCAAGTGAGTTTGAGCCGCCGCCTACACAAGCGCAGACTGCATCAGGCATAATACCTGTCATCTCAAGGAACTGCTCTTTCGCCTCGATACCGATAACAGACTGGAAGTCTCTTACCATCTTCGGGAAGGGATGGGGGCCGAGAGCTGAACCTATACAATAAATTGCGTGGTCGTACTCTTTAAGATATGCATCAAAAGCAGCATCAACTGCCTCTTTGAGAGTCTTGAGGCCGTGAGTTACAGGGATAACATTTGCACCGAGCATCTTCATACGGATAACATTGGGATGCTGTTTTGCAATATCAACCTCACCCATATATACGTCACATTCGAGACCGAAATAAGCAGCAGCAGTTGCAATAGCAACACCGTGCTGACCTGCACCGGTTTCAGCGATGAGCTTTTTCTTGCCCATATATTTTGCAAGCAGACCCTCACCCATACAGTGATTGAGCTTGTGAGCACCGGTATGGTTAAGATCTTCTCTCTTTAAATAAATCTGACAGTTGCCGAAAAGCTTTGAAAGTCTTTCGCAA
>JAGBSR010000033.1 GCA_017631745.1 Clostridia bacterium
AGGCAAATCAAAGGGTGTTGTGATTTCACACAGAGCTGTTGTTGCAGTTTCTGAAAATGTTCAGTACGGCGCTGAAATTTCTGATGATAATGTTTACCTTGTACCCGCCCCTATAAATCACGCATCAGCTATCAGAAAGCTCTATGTAAGTATGCTTACGGGTACAACAGTTGTTCTTCTTGACGGCTTTAAGGATATCAGAAAATTCTACAGCTATATCGAAAAGTATAAGGTTACATCAATTCTTATGCCTCCTGCGGCTGTAAGAATGCTCCTTGTGCTTTCAAAGAAGGAGCTGGCTAAATATTCAGGTCAGCTTCACCACATCCATACAGGTTCAGCTGCATTCCCCGAGGCTGACAAAGAGCTTCTCTGCTCACTTCTTCCCGAAACAAGACTCTATTTCGCATACGGCTCATCAGAAGCAGGCTGTGTAAGTATGTTTGACTATTCACAGCACAAGGGTCTTATCAGCTGTGTTGGTAAGCCCAACAAAAATGCACACATCTTTATCGTTGACGATAACCGTCAGGAAATCAAGTCATCATCGACCAATCAGGGCCTTATCGCTATCAAGGGCGGTATGACTATGACAGAGTATTTTGAAGAGCCTGAGCTTACAAAGGAAGTGCTCGTTGACGGTGTTGTTTACACCAACGATATGGGTTACATCGATGAAAACGGCTTTGTTTATATGCTCGGTAGACGCGGTGACGTTATCAGCATCGGCGGACTCAAGATTGCTCCCACCGAGGTTGAAAATATTGTTCTTCGCTTCCCCGGTATTGCAGAATGTGCCTGTTTTGCTGTTGAAGACAGAATGGGCGGCTGCGTACCCAAGCTCAACATTGTTGAAGAAAAGGGCGCAGATGTTGACATCAACGAGCTGAAAAAGCATATGGCAAGCTATCTCGAAGCCTTCAAGGTGCCCAAGCTTGTTGCTAAGGTCGAGGAAATTCCTAAAACATCCAACGGTAAAATCGACCGCAAGGTGCTTAAATAATATAATATTTTTTAATCGGCAGGGTGCTTGCTGTAATAATATAGCTATTGACTTTGCGCGAAAAATGTTATAAACTGTATTAAGGTATAAGTGTTACCTTATTTAAAAAATAAAGAAGATTAAATCAAGAGGTGCAGAAATGGAAAAGTTACTTGACATTCTCAATCAGATCAGAAGCGATATTGATTACGAAAACGAAAATGCATTAGTTGATGACGGTATTCTCGACTCTTTCGATATTGTTTCAATCGTTAGCGAGCTGAGCATGGAATATGATATTGATATTTCTATTGACGATATGACAGCTGAAAACTTCAACAGCGCTGAAGCTATGCTCGAAATGATCAACAGAATTCAGGACGAAGACTGATTTAAAACAAAATAACTTTATTATATAAGCAGCCCTGTATATGGACTGCTTACATACTGTCAGGAGGTTTAAAATGGCATATACGTCCTTTGGCTTTTTAGGCTTTTTAGTGCTGGTTGCGGCTGTATATTATATTGTGCCTAAGCGTTTTCAGTGGGCAGTGTTGCTTGCGGCAAGCTATGTGTTCTATCTTTTCAGCGGCGTAGCGCAGATTGCATTTATTGTTGGCACAACCCTTATAACATATCTTGCAGGCAGACTTATGCAGTCTATAAGAGATGATTATAAATCTCAGCTTGCAAAGCTCCCTAAAGAAGCAGGTAAAGAAGTAAAGCAGGAGCTTAAAAAGAAAGTCAACAACAAAATCCGCCGTGTACAGTTCGGCTCAGTAATTCTCGATTTACTTATCCTTGTAGTGGTGAAGTATCTAAACTTCGCACTGCAGAATATAAACACAATTTTCAATCTTTTCCACTACGATGCAAAACTCCCTCTTATTAATATAATCGTACCTCTCGGTATCTCATTCTACACATTTATGTCAATGGGTTATCTCATTGATGTGGGCAGAGGCAGATATGAAGCAGAAAAGCATCTTGGCAAATTTGCTCTCTTTGTGTCATTCTTCCCCACAATTGTTCAGGGTCCCATCAACAGATATGACGATGTGGGCAAGCAGCTTGGCCAGGAACACAAGTTTGATTACAACAACTTCAAGTTCGGTGCTCAGCTTATGCTTTGGGGCTTCTTCAAGAAGATGGTTATTGCCGACAGAGCATTCCCTGCCGTATCAACTATTTTCTCGGCAGATAAATATCTAGAATATAACGGTTCAATTTATTTCTTCGGTATGCTGATGTATGCTCTTCAGATTTACTGCGACTTTTCAGGCGGTATCGACATTGCAAGAGGTGCGGCACAGATGCTCGGCATCAACCTGCCTCAGAATTTCGAGAGACCCTATTTCTCAATGAGCGTTGCAGAGTACTGGAGAAGATGGCATATCACTCTCGGTGCCTGGATGAGAGAATATGTGTTCTTCCCTGTTATGCTCTCAAAGCCCGTAACAAAAATCAGCAAGTTCTTCCGTCAGAAAGGCAAGAAGCAGATTGCCAAGCTTGTGCCCTCGGTTATCACACCCTTTATTGTTTTCTTCCTTATCGGTGTATGGCACGGCGCATCCTGGAAATATATCGCCTTCGGTCTTTATAATGCAACTATCGTTGCTTCAAGTGTAGCTCTTGCTCCCGTATTCAAAAAGCTCATAGAAAAGCTTAAGATAAATACCGATACCTTCAGCTGGAGGGTCTTCTGTATAGTAAGAACTTTCCTTGTGCTCGGTGTTTCAAAGATACTCGTAAAAGCACCTGACCTTACAGCTGCTCTTCATATGGTCAAGAGCATATTCACTCAGGTTGACTTTGATTTCATATTCGGCTTCGACGGCAGAATCTTTGAGCTCGGCATTGACCAGAAGAATATGTTTGTACTCTTTGTGGCAGTAATTGTTCTGTTCACAGTCAGCGTTCTTCAGGAAACAGGTCTCAAGCTTCGCGAGTCTCTTGCAAAGCAGAACATAGCATTCCGTTGGGCTATATATCTCATCGCCCTTATTGTGGTACTTGTTTTCGGTATCTACGGACCTATGTACGACGCGGCAGACTTCATCTATCAGGCTTATTAAGAAGGAGGAAATGGCATGACAAAAAATCAGATTATACGCACAGTAGCTTTTTTGCTTGTTGTTTCGGTGCTCCTTTTAACCCTTTGCGATTTATTCGAGTATGAAAACTCACATATTTCAGAGAGAATCGAAACCTATCAGGACTTGCCCCGAAACACCGTTGATGCAGTAATGGTGGGCACAAGCGGAATCGACAGATAGTGGATAACAGCTAAAGGATACGAGGAATACGGCATTACGGCATATCCTCTTTCTACTGATGCATCACCCACATGGATGATTAAGATTATGCTCAAGGAGGCTGTAAAAAGACAGAATCCCGAGCTTGTAATCATCGATATGCGAGCTTTCACCAATAGCTACAATGCAGACTCGAAGAAATTTGACGCGGCATCAAGACGAGTAATCGACGGCCTTGACTTTTTCTCATGGACAAGATTTGAGGCTATCAACACCACACTCAAGCTCAGAATGAAATCGGGCGATGAAGAAGCAACACGCTTTGACCCGTCATATTTCTTCAGCTTTATCAAGTACCACAGCAAGTGGGAATCTGACAGCTTTTCATTCAGCGAGCTCGAAGACCCCGAGTGTCAGTTCTTAGGCTTCTATATGCACTCGAAAAACAGTATCAACAGAATCGGCAAGAGCTTCGAGTCTGTTAAATCTGACGAGAAGAGCGACCTTGATCCCATTGTTGAAGAGGTGCTTTACGATCTGATGGATTATCTCAAGAAGCAGGATTATCAGGTACTCTTCCTTGATACACCTCACCGTCAGAGCGCTAACGAAGCAATGAGAATGAACACCATCTGCGACATTCTCGACGAAAATGGCTTTGAGTATCTTCTCTGTGGGCTTGACGAGCAGTATAACAGAGAGACCGACTTCTACAACGACGGCCATGTAAACTACTACGGCGCCGAGATTTTCACCGAGTGGTTTGGCGAATATCTCACCGAAAATTACGACTTACCCGACCGCAGACTCGATAAGAAGTGCGACAAAGACTGGATAGGCGTTTACGACACAGTCAAAGAGGGTATCAAGATTTTTGAAGATGCAAAAGCAAAAGCAGAAGCTAAATA
>JAGBSR010000034.1 GCA_017631745.1 Clostridia bacterium
GTAGCGCAAGCACATCGCCTACCAAGCAAAGTTTGATTTATACAAGTAGACCACGGTGCTACGCTACACAGTAGGGATAGTCTGAGAAAATAGCATTCCCCTGCAAGGAAAGGTGACACGGTTTTGCCGTGACGGGTGGGTTTGCCTCTCCTTTCAGGAGAGGTTAAGCCTTCTCTGAAAGAGAAGGGGAACCGCTTGGGGTGGATGAGTTCTCAAAGCCAAAAAGCGAAAGGAGGGTAAAAATTAATCTGCCCACCTTGACTTTGTCATATTATAACAAAACCCGAGCTGATATAACTCAACTCGGTTAATTTTTATTTGTCGCAGGGCTCCGCCCCGCACTTCGCAAACTTTTGTAAAAGTTTGACAAAACTTTAGTTGTTTATACATTAAACAGGAAATGTACAATGTCGCCGTCTTTCATTACATATTCCTTACCCTCACTCTTGACAAGACCCTTTTCTTTAGCTGCTGCAAGTGAGCCAAGCTCCATAAGATTGTCGAAAGATACAACCTCTGCTCTGATGAAGCCTCTCTCAAAGTCTGAGTGAATCTTACCTGCTGCCTGAGGAGCCTTAGTACCCTTTTTGATAGTCCAGGCTCTTACTTCAGGCTGACCTGCTGTGAGATATGAGATAAGACCGAGAAGATTGTAACTGCGCTGAATGAGAAGATCAAGACCGCTTGACTGAATACCTAAATCTTCAAGGAACATCTCTTTGTCTTCTTTTGAAAGTGATGAGATTTCAGCTTCAAGTCCTGCACAGATGGGAAGCACTTCACTGCCCTCTGCTGCAGCAATTTCACATACAGCTTTGTAGTTTTCATTGCTGTCAATACCGTTTACGAAGTCATCTTCGCTCATATTGCAAGCATAGATAACAGGCTTTGAAGTGAGAAGTGCAACTGTGTCAAGGATAGCCTTTTCATCATCGTCACATTCGATGCTTCTTGCTGTCTGTTCGTTTTCGAGAGCTTCCTTGACTCTCTTGAGGAATTCATATTCGCTTGCAAGAGTCTTATCACCCTTCATAGCCTTTGAAGTTCTGTCAAGTCTTCTTTCGATCATTTCAAGGTCAGAGAGAATAAGCTCAAGATTGATAGTTTCAATGTCGCGCTTTGCATTGACACTGCCGTCAACATGGATGATATCATCGTCTTCAAAGCAACGAACTACGTGAATAACAGCATCAACCTCTCTGATGTGTGAAAGGAACTTATTACCAAGACCTTCACCCTTTGATGCGCCTCTTACGAGACCTGCGATATCAACAAATTCGATAGTTGCAGGTGTAAACTTAACGGGGTTATACATCTCTGCAAGCTTGTCAAGTCTTTCATCGGGTACTGCAACAACGCCCACATTGGGCTCGATGGTGCAGAATGCATAGTTAGCTGACTGAGCGCCAGCATTTGTGATTGCATTAAAAAGTGTACTTTTGCCTACATTGGGCAAACCAACAATACCAAGTTTCATTTTTATACCTCTTTTATTTAGTACGCCCTCGCCGGGCAGGCGTTACTTTTTGCTAGTGTCCAAAAAGTAACCAAAAACGCGCTGATGCTTTGTTATTTTGTAGCTTCTACAAGTGCCTGTTCAATGTCAGCAATGATGTCTTCCACATCTTCAATGCCAACTGAAAGACGGATAAGGTCACTTCTTACGCCTGCTTCTTCAAGCTGCTTGTCTGTAAGCTGTCTGTGAGTTGTTGATGCTGGGTGAAGCACACAGGTTTTGCTGTCTGCAACGTGTGTTACGATAGATGCAAGTCTGAGTGAGTCCATAAACTTTGTGGCTGCCTCTCTGCCGCCCTTTACACCACAGGAGATGACACCGCAAGTGCCGTTAGGCATATACTTCTTAGCCATTTCGTACTGTGGATCACTCTCAAGACCGGGATATGATACCCATGAAACGAGATCGCTTTCGCTTAAGTATTTTGCAACTGCTGTAGCATTTGAGCAGTGTCTTTCCATACGAAGGGCAAGAGTCTCAAGACCGAGACCTAAAAGGAATGCATTCTGAGGACCGGGAATTGAGCCCAGGTCTCTCATAAGCTGTACCACGCACTTTGTAATGTATGCTCCCTTGCCGAAACGCTCTGTATATGTGATGCCGTGGTAGCTGTCATCGGGAGTTGTGAGACCGGGGTACTTGTCATTCTGAGTCCAGTCGAAGTTACCGCTGTCAACGATTACACCGCCAACCTGAGTTGCGTGGCCGTCCATATATTTGGTTGTTGAGTGAGTGATGATGTCAACACCGTAATTGAAAGCCTGGCAGTTGATAGGTGTGGGGAAGGTGTTATCCACAATAAGGGGTACGCCGTGGCTGTGTGCAGCCTTTGCAAATTTTTCGATATCAAGCACCTGAAGTGAGGGGTTGGAAAGTGTCTCACCGAAAACAGCCTTTGTGTTTTCTTTGAATGCGGCATTGAGCTCTTCTTCTGTGCAGTCGGGTGTTACGAATGTAAATTCGATGCCGAGCTTTCTCATTGTTACATTGAAGAGGTTGAAAGTGCCGCCGTAGATAGCGGTTGAAGCAACAACATGGTCGCCTGCTGAGCAAATATTGAAGATAGCAAAGAAGTTTGCAGCCTGACCTGATGAGGTGAGCACTGCAGCAACACCGCCTTCAAGGTCTGCGATTCTTGCAGCAACACAGTCGTTAGTGGGGTTCTGAAGTCTTGTGTAGAAGTAGCCTGAAGCTTCAAGGTCGAAGAGCTTGCCCATTTCTGCGCTTGAATCGTATTTGTAGGTTGTGCTCTGGCAGATGGGGATCTGTCTGGGCTCACCGTTTTTAGGAGTGTAACCGCTGTGGATACACTTTGTTGCAATTTTATAATTACTCATATCAGTACCTCTTTTCTGAGTATATAATATTCTTTTAATTAATTTATAATTATATTACATTATTCGCTGCAAGTCAAGAGAAAATGCTGAGGGCTTTTATGCCGAAACTATATGGTGTCCGGACTTCGGATGCGTTGCAGGGGCCTCCGTCGCCGAATGAAATTCGGCGGGCGGGCACCCTAGGTGCCCGCATAAAATCGCTATACGCGATTTTACGGAGCCCCCCACGCCGCGGCTGTTACAAAAAGTTTATAAATCTGTCACAGTGGTTTTTCTTTAAACTATTGAACATTTTTCATTTTTGTGGTAATCTATCGGTGTATGTAATAATTCAGTTCACAATATCGAAAGGAAGATATATAATGTTAGAACAGGTTGAACTTAAAATCCAGGAGCTTCAGAAGGCTCAGGCAGACGAATATTATAAGAAAAAAGAAGAGGACCTTCGTTCATGGGGCCTCGTTTCAAAGAAAGAAAACGGCAAGGTGACCCCCCTTGTTGTTACAGATGAAGAGTACGATGCACTTATCAAGGCTTCAAACGGCGTTGGTAAGTCAGGCAGAAACACAATCGCTGTTTTGCTTAATGCTCTCTCAATTGCAGTTATTGTTGTTGCAGTTATTGCAGGCTTTGTTTTAGAAGCTCTTGCAGATGAACTCGGTTTTGTTTATATGTCAATCGCTTTTGTTGTCGGCATCGTTTTTGCCGCTGTTTTAAAGGGCGTTGCAGAGGCAGTAAGACTTCTTCAGCAGATTGTTGACGATAAGCCCATTCGCGTACCCACAGAAGCAGCAAGAAAAACAGAAGCAGCCGCAAAACCTCAGAGAGTTGTTGCTGTTGCCACACCCAGCACTCAGCAGCCTGTTGTAGTTCAGGAGCAGGCAATTGTTTATCAGCAGGCACCACAGCAGATTCCTCAGCCTATGGTGCAGCCTGTATATCAGCCCGTGATGTATCAGCAGGTACCCTATCAGCCCATGCCTCAGCAGCCTCAGTATCAGGCACCTTATCAGCCTGACTATTCTTCACAGCGCTTTGAAGACGGCTTCACTGTTCAGGATAATTCACCTATGCAGTTCGGCGAATAAGAAAATACTCGGCCTCCGATAGCTTTTATCGGAGGTATTTTTATGTAAAAACATAGTTAAGACTTGCTATTTCTTTAAACAAGTGGTACAATAAAAAAGGTTTGTTTCCATCATGCAATTTTATTTAAAAGGAGAATGTCTTATGAAAAAAGATATTACTTTAGTTATCATGGCTGCAGGTATGGGCAGCAGATACGGCGGTCTCAAGCAGATCGATCCTGTTGGTGATAACGGTGAAATCATACTTGACTATTCGGTTTACGACGCAATTGAAGCAGGCTTTGATAAGGTTATATTTGTTATCAAGCACGAAATTGAAGAAGACTTCAAGGCTATTATGCAGGGCAAATACGAGGATAAAATCAAGGTTGAATATGCATATCAGGATATAAACAATCTGCCTGAGGGCTATACAGCTCCTGCTGACAGAGTCAAGCCTTGGGGTACAGGCCACGCTGTGCTCGCTTGTGACGGTATGGTTGACGGCCCCTTTGCGGTTATCAATGCTGACGACTATTACGGCAAAGAGACATTCTCGCTTATTTATAATGAGCTCAAGGACACCGCCGAAGAAAATGAATTCTGTATGGTTGGCTTCAAGGTTGAGAATACTCTTACAGAAAACGGTCATGTTGCAAGAGGCGTTTGTCAGACAAATGCAGACGGATATCTTACAGATATTGTTGAGAGAACAAAGATTGCAATCAGAGGCGGAAAAATTATGTTCACTGAAGATGACGGCGAAAGCTGGACAGAGCTTGAAAAGGGCAGCACCGTATCAATGAACTGCTGGGGCTTCTCAAATATGATGCTTACAGAGCTCAGAGCTCGTTTTGCCGCATTCCTTGACAGAAACAAAGACAATATGCTCAAGTGCGAATATTTCCTTCCCTTTGTTGTTGATGAGCTTCTTAAAGAGGGCAAGGTCAGCGTAAAGGTGCTTGATACCACAGAAAAATGGTACGGCGTAACATATAAGGAAGACAAGCAGGCTGTTGTTGATGCTTTAAGAAAGAAAGTGGCAGAGGGCGTTTATCCTCAGAAGCTTTGGTGATTATATGGTAACAATGACAAGCGAAGAATCGAAGAAGAGAATGCAGGAAGGCAGACTTTATCTTCCTGAGGATGAAGAGATTATGCATCAGCAGATGCTTTGCCTTGAAAAACAGTATGAATACAATCTGACAAGACCCTCAGAGGCTGAAAAGAGAGAGGCTCTTCTCAAGGAAATGTTTGCCGAGATAGGCGAGGGCTGTTATATCGAGCCTCCGCTGCACGCTAACTGGGCAGGTGCTCATGTGCATTTCGGCGACAATGTTTATGCCAACTTCAATCTTACTCTTGTTGACGACACTGATATTTATGTAGGTGACAAGGTTATGTTCGGCCCTAATGTTACTGTTGCAACGGCAGGTCACCCCATTGACCCTGAGCTGAGATATCAGGCAATGCAATACAATATCCCCGTGCATATCGGTAATAATGTGTGGATTGGCGCAAATGCTGTTGTACTTCCCGGCGTGACTATAGGCGACAATAGTGTTATCGGCGCAGGCAGTGTGGTAACAAAAGATATACCGCCCAATGTTGTTGCTGTGGGTAACCCCTGCAGAGTGCTTCGGGAAATCAGTGAGCACGACAAAAAATATTATTATAAAGACAGAGAAATTGATGTTTAAAACATCCAAAATATAAGGAGGCCCCCCCATGAGAAATATTATTAACATCAATGCAGGTTGGCTTTTCAAAAAGCCCGACTGCGAGGCAGTAACCCTTGACCTTCCCCATTCCTGGAATGCTGTTGACGGTCAGGACGGCGGCGCAGACTATTTCAGAGGTACTTGCCGTTACTCAAAAACTATCAAGAAGGCAGACCTCCCCGAAGCAGACTGCTATTATCTTGAAATCAGAGGTGCAAACTCATCAGCTGACGTTTATGCAGACGGCGTAAAGCTTGCAAGCCACGATGGTGGTTACAGCACCTGGAGAGTTGATCTTACAAAGTCACTGGGTGACGAAACTCTCATCGAAATCGATGTAGACAACTCACCGAACGACAGAGTTTATCCTCAGATGGCAGACTTCACTTTCTACGGCGGTCTCTACCGTGATGTGAACCTCATCTGCGTTTCAGAAAGCCACTTCGACCTTGACTATTACGGCACACCCGGTCTCAAGGTTACTCCCGAAATCAAGGGCAAGGACGCTGAAATCGAAATCGAAACTTATGTAACAAACAAAAAGGACGGTCTCACTTTCCGTTATACAATTCTTGATGCTGAAGGTAATGTTGTTGCAACTAAGGCAACAGACGATGACGATGAAGATTTAGAAATCACAAATGTACATCTCTGGCACGGCAGAAAAGACCCCTACCTTTACACTGCAAAGGTTGAGCTTTTAGACGGCGACAAGGTGCTCGATGAAGTAAGCACCCGTTTCGGTTGCCGTACCTTCAGAATTGATCCTAACGAGGGCTTCTTCCTCAACGGTGAAAAATATCCTCTTCGCGGTGTATCACGCCATCAGGACAGATGGGGCATCGGTAATGCTCTTCTTCCCGAGCATCATAAGGAAGATATGGACCTCATCTGCGAAGTAGGCGCAACTACTATCCGTCTTGCACACTATCAGCACGACCAGTACTTCTATGACCTTTGCGACGAAAGAGGTATGGTTATCTGGGCAGAAATCCCCTATATTTCACAGCATATGGCAACAGGCCGTGAGAACACAATCTCACAGATGAAAGAGCTTGTTACTCAGAACTACAACCACGCTTCAATTTTTGTATGGGGTCTTTCAAACGAAATCACAATGAAAGGCGCAGCTGATCCTGACCTTATCGAAAACCACAGAATTCTTAACGATCTTTGTCACGGTATGGATAAGACAAGACTTACAACTATCGCTTGTCTTACAATGTGCGATCCCGACAGCGAATATGTAAAAATTCCTGATGTTATTTCATACAATCACTACTTCGGTTGGTACGGTGGCGAAGCTTCAATGAACGGTCCCTGGTTTGATAGATTCCACAAGAACTTCCCCAATACTCCCATCGGCTGTAGTGAATATGGTTGTGAAGCTCTCAACTGGCACACCTCAAAGCCTCAGCAGGGTGACTACACAGAAGAATATCAGGCATACTATCACGAGGAGCTTATCAGACAGCTCTATACAAGAGAGTTCATCTGGTCAACTCATGTATGGAATATGTTTGACTTCGGTGCTGACGCTCGTCAGGAAGGCGGCGAAAACGGTCAGAACCACAAGGGTCTTGTAACAATGGACAGAAAGTACAAGAAGGACTCATTCTACGCATATAAAGCATGGCTTTCAGACGAACCCTTCGTGCATCTTTGCGGCAAGAGATATATCGACCGTGTTGAAGATGTTACAAAGGTAACAGTATACTCGAACCAGCCTGAGGTTGAGCTTTTCGCCAACGGCAAGTCACTTGGCAAGAAGACAGCAGCAGACCACTTCTTCTATTTCGACGTACCCAATGTTGGCGAAACAAAGCTCGAAGCTGTAGCAGGCGACCTTAAAGATGAAAGCACAATCAAAAAGGTTGATACAATCAACGAGGAATATGTATTCAAAGAGAAGGGCGCAATCCTCAACTGGTTTGACATCACAACACCCGACGGCTATCTCAACATCAACGACAAGTTCTCAGATATCTGCAAGACCTTCAAGGGTAAGCTTATCACTGTTTCATTCGTTATTTCAATGGCTAAAAAATTCAAGGCAACACAGAAAGGCGAGAAGAAGGGTGGCGGCGGACTTCCCGGCGGTATGAAGCCCTCAAAAGAGCTTCTTCAGATGGCAGGCGCATTCACACCTCTTCGTATAGCTAACCTTATTGGTGCAATGGAAGTGAAGTTCACTAAGGAAGAGCTTCTTGCATTCAATGCTAAGCTCAATAAGATCAAAACAAAATAACAGCGCGTTTTGGTTACTTTTGCTCGCGAGCAAAAGTAACGCCATGCGGCGAGCGTAATAAAAGCATAACAAAAAAGGCAGCCTCAGTTAAAAGGTTGCCTTTATCTTTTTTATATTGCCCTCGCCGGGCGGGCATACTTTTTCCTGGCGCGGAAAAAAGTATCAAAAACGCGCTGATATTATTATAACAGCTCTGCGCCGTGTTCTTTGCAATATCTGATTGTTTCTTCATCCCAATAAGATGACTGAACTTCACCGATGTGAGCTTTTCTCAGGAAGAACATACACATTCTTGACTGACCGATACCGCCGCCGATGGTGTAGGGAAGTTCACCGTTTAAGAGCGCTTTATGGAAGGGGAGTGTCTTTCTGTCTTCGCAGCCACTTTCCTTGAGCTGTCTTTCCATAGCTTCCTCATCAACTCTGATGCCCATTGATGAAAGCTCAAGTGCAATATCAAGTACGGGATAGTAAACGATAATATCGCCGTTGAGATTCCAGTCGTCATAGTCGGGAGCTCTGCCGTCGTGAGGCTTGCCGTCTTTAAGCTTGGTGCCTATCTTCATAAGGAAAACTGCACCGTGTTCCTTTACGGCAGCGTACTCACGCTCTTTACGGCTGAGATCGGGATATCTCTCTTCAAGCTCATCTGAGGTGATGAAGGTGATTTTCTCAGGAAGAAGCGAGCCGATGAAGTTGTACTCTTTGGTGATGTAATACTCGGTGTGGCGAAGCGCCGCATAGATAAGCTTTACTGTCTTTTTAAGAGTATATTCTGTTCTGTCCTGCTTGCTGATAATCTTTTCCCAGTCCCACTGGTCAACAAAGATTGAGTGAATATTGTCGGTATCTTCGTCACGGCGAAGAGCATTCATATCTGTGTAAAGACCTTCACCCTCGCCGAAGCCGTACATCTTAAGAGCAAAGCGCTTCCATTTAGCGAGAGAATGAACTATCTCGAAATGCTTGCCGCTGAATATGTCAAATGATACGGGTCTTTCTGTGCCGTTAAGGTTGTCGTTGAGACCGCTTTCTGTATCAACAAATAAAGGAGCCGATACTCTTGTGAGATTGAGCTCGATAGCCAGGTCTCTTTCAAAGAAGTCTTTTACCTTTTTAATTGCGATTTCTGTGTCGCGAAGTGACAGATGAGGCTTATAGTCCTCGGGAATATAGTGGGGCATAACTAACCCTCCTGTTTATACTATAATAAATACATAGGCTATTATAGCAAAAATATTACTGTTATGTCAATATCAACTTTAAAATGCAGATGAAATATATCTTTCGTCAATTTGCACAAAAACTTTCGTTCAAGTTCTTACATTTTAACTAAAGGGTAGAAACGATGCGTTTTTGGATTTTTTTGTAAAAAAACACTTGATTTTTTATTTTTGATAGTGTATTATAAGCACGTACTCAAGAGAGAGTACCACAGAGAGCAAAAGCTCTCGACTTAAAATGCTTACTCCACTATAATGTTTTCTTCATATTTTCTCCTTTTAAAAGCACTCGGTTTTCTCCCCGGGTGTTTTTAACTTTTACGGCATTTTTGTAAAGAGTGAAAAAATCAGCAGGTCATTACAAAAACGTAGTGACCTGCCTTTTGCTTTTATCGGAAGATGATATTTAACTTTTCTGTTATTTCGGATACGGTTTGTTCGGCAGTTTTGCCATTGCAGTCGACAATTATATCTGCATACTTATTATATAATGGTGCTCTCTCTTTATAAAGGTCGGCGAGAGTGTCGCCGTTTTTCATAGCCACACCTCTTGTGGTGATGTTGCCGATTCTCTTTTCTATTTCGCCAAGACTTATATCAAGATAAATGATAACTCCGTCTTTCTGTAGGTGTGACATAGCCTCTTTGCCATAAACAGCACTGCCACCCGTTGCCACAACACTTGAGGAGTACTCTTGTGAGCAGATGATGTCATTTTCAATTTTAAGGAAAGTGTCGGTGCCTTCTTTTTCTATTATATCGCAGAGTCCGCAACCGCATTTGCTCTGAATGATAAGGTCTGTATCAACAAAACTCTTCAGCAAAGTTTTTGCTAACAGAACACCGATTGTGCTTTTGCCGACAGCGGGCATACCGATGAGAACAACATTACTTTTCATTATATATACATCCTTTGTTGGCTTTTTCACTATAATATCACAGCTGAGTATAAAAGGCAATACCAAGGGGAGTCGATGAAACGAGAGCGGTTATTGACGCGATTTCAGGCAAATGGGGCAGAAGAAAGAATTAATTTTATTCTTGGTGTTGACATAAAACCGAGGTAGGTATAAAATTATAACATATTATATATAATGAAAGGACAAGGTCGCTTTATGAAAATAACTAAAAAAATATTAAGCCTGATTCTTGTTGTTATAATGTGTTTCTCAACAGCATCTATGGCCATTGCTGCAGAGCCTTCTGCAAACGGTGATGATAAGATAGTTGCTAATTTTTATATCTATGTAATGGAAACGGATATACACCCCATAGGACATATGTGGGTATATATGGAAAATCTGACAAATAAGCCGATGAAGGTAGGATATTATACAATACCTGCCAAAAAAGGAATGTCTGTGGGTGTCTTCGCAAGAAAGGACGGCTTCGGTATCTATTATAATGTAGAGGCTTACACTCAGACTGTTTACGGTATGGAAAATCAGTATTGTCTGAAGGATCAGCTTACGGCAGATAAGGTGCAGGATGTTTCCGATGCGCTTATAGATGCGGCAAATCACTGGGACCCTATATTTAATTGTATGTATTTTGCATTTAAGATATGGAATGCAGGATGCAGCCGAGGAAAGAGATTGCTGCATCTTGTGTGGCCGCCTCTGGGTACTCTTCAGATAAAACTCAAAACACCGTTGAGAGAAGTGCAGATGAAAGGTGTTACTATGGATCAGGCATACAGACAGGTCGGTTCAGGCAGAAACGGCCGTCTGGTACCCGCAACTCTCAAGAGTCTTGGCAGAATATAATGGATTTCGAAAGGACAAATTACCATATGACAGTGACTAAGAAACTTTTAAGCTTTATACTTGCAATTATTATCTGCATCACATCTGTGCCTTTTGCATTTGCCACAGATGCAGATATAAACACTGATGAAACAATCAATCAGGAAATAACTCTCCCTGAAGATGAAAACCTTTTGCCTGATGAGGGTGAAACAGTGCCTGACACAGATGTTGAACCTGATACAGAAACAACACCTGATACAGAACCTGACAAGCCTGAAGAAAGCAGGCCCTTACAGGATAACGATATTGTTGCTACTCTTTATGTGTTCTATGATAAATCAGATATCCACGGTATGGGACACACTTGGATTTATATAGAAAATCTTACTGATCAGGATCTCAAGGTGGGAGCTTACACTCTGCCTCCTGATGAGGGTGTATCCGTCGGTACATTGCCTGAATATGACGGTTGGGGTCTATACTATAATATAGAAGCTTATCAGCAGGGTATTTACGGTATGGAAGATCAGTTATCAATGAAAGAAGACATTACCCTTAAAAAGCTTCGCCGTGTATCAAACTTTATCGTCAGCTATCCCAATTTCTGGGACCCCGTATTTTTTAATTGTATGCTTTTTGCTTTTTTTGCATGGGATATGGGTTCATGGAAAATTCTGATTCCGCTGTTTTTTCCTATTATCGGCAAGATACAGATGCTGATTTATCCTCACGAAACAGGTACGCTGATGAAGCCCGTTACCAAAGATAAGGTTTACAGACAGACAGGAATGTTCGGTTGGGCGGAACTTATGCCTTACGACACTTAAACTTATCGGATCGATATAATACAAGACAATAGGAGACTGCATATTGAGGTGCAGTCTCTTTTTATTTGAAGAGGGAGGAAGAGGGGATGGTTGCGGCTCCATCAAATCGCTTTTGGCGATTTGCGGCGATGCAATCGCCGAGCCGAAGCCTCAAAGGCTTCGGCAATGGAGCCGCCGTTGCAGACCGCACCTGCGTGAATATCGGAAGGCACAGTGCACTTTCTGTGTAAAACAGGCTGTGTTTTATGCTCTGAGTCAGTTTAAAAAGCCTCGTATATAATTAGATACACCTTTTCGGGTGTTTGTAAGCGTTTTAAACCGTTAAAACAGCAAAGCGAAAAAGCTGTATATAGTGCTCAAAGCCCCTAAAATACTACATTTGGGGGCTATTTGTGAACAAATTAAAAATCTGCATTTTTCACAAACTTTTTTTCAAAAAATCGTTGACATTAACAAAAGCATAGTGTATAATAGCAGTCGTATGTTAAGGATAGTAGGGTATAACTATGCCTTGACAGACCACAATGATATGCGATGACGCGGGAGGTGGCTGCCCTTGGAGGCAGGGAATTTCCGCCGAGTATGTCCGATTTAAAACCGGG
The DNA here is from genome assembly GCA_017631745.1 of Clostridia bacterium. GTDB lineage: Bacteria > Bacillota > Clostridia > Oscillospirales > Acutalibacteraceae > UBA6857. The sequence goes on from JAGBSR010000034.1 coordinate 12,290, forward strand.
CGGTCTATATTCACTTTCAACGCTGTTTCTTGCGTTAGGTCGGGGGGCATTATGCGCTCTTTCGGACTAAACAGTGTAATGGGTGAACTGTGCTTATTTGAGCTTTACCGGAAATATGAATATGTTTCCGGTTTTTTAATGAACGGGTTGAAAACACCCGGACGAGTATTCAAAAAGCACCGCCGCTAATTATCATTAGGAGGCAAACAAAAATGGCAGTTAAGGAAAAGATGCGTATCAGACTTAAGGGTTATGACCACAACCTTGTTGACAAGGCAGCGGAAATGATCGTTGAAACTGCAAAGCGTACAAACGCTCAGGTTTCAGGTCCCATTCCTCTTCCCACAGAAAAGGAAGTAGTTACAATCCTTCGCGCTGTTCATAAGTATAAGGACAGCCGTGAACAGTTTGAGCAGAGAACTCACAAGAGACTCATCGACATCATCAGACCTACACCTAAGACAGTAGAGGCTCTGACAAGTCTTGAGATTCCTGCAAGTGTTGAAATCGAAATTAAGCTCTAATTTCTATACCCGATCAAACACGAAACAGGAAATAAGGTCATGTTGCCACGATGGCAACCAATAACCAAAGGAGGATTTTACAAATGAAAAAAGGTCTTATCGGTAGAAAGATCGGCATGACTCAGGTTTTCGACGAAAAGGGTAACGTAATCCCCGTAACAGTTGTAGAACTTGGTCCTTGCGCAGTTGTCCAGAAGAAGACAACCGAAAACGACGGCTACAACGCTGTACAGCTCGGCTTCGAGGACAAGAAAGTAACAAAAACAAACAAGCCTATGGCAGGACACTTCGCTAAAGCAGACGTTGCTCCCAAGAAGGTACTCAGAGAGTTCAGACTTGAAGACGACAGCGCTATCAACGTTGGCGACATCCTCAAGGCAGACATCTTTGCAGCTGGTGAAAAAGTTGACGTAATCGGCACAAGCAAAGGTAAGGGCACAGCAGGTGCTATCAAGAGATGGAACTTCTCAAGACTTAAGGAAACTCACGGTACAGGTCCTGTAGCAAGACACGCAGGTTCACTCGGTGCTTGTTCAGACCCCTCAAGAGTATTCAAAGGAAAGAAGCTCGCAGGTCACCTCGGTGCTGAAAGAGTTACAATCCAGAATTTAGACGTTGTTAAGGTTGATGCAGAAAACAACCTCATCGCTATCAAGGGCGCAATCCCCGGTCCCAAGAAGGGCATCGTAATGGTAGTAAACAGCGTTAAAAAAGCGTAAGAAAGGAGCCAAGTAAATGCCTAACGTATCAGTATTCGACGTAAACGGAAAGAA
>JAGBSR010000035.1 GCA_017631745.1 Clostridia bacterium
CGGGTGGATTGTCGATATTATGAGATGTAAAATGAAGTCTCGGGCTGTCTGCACGAACACATAAAAGCAGCTTATAATTACAGCCCTTACCTCTGAGATTGATTATAACCTCATCTCTTGTTGGCTGATTAACCTTATCAACACGAAGGCCTACTGCTTTTTCTTTCAGCTCGTTTTTAACTTTTGATAAAAATATTCCGTCGAGAGCCATATTACACCTTTATCCGATAATTTTTGTGGGATTAGTCTGCTTAAGCAAAACACACTCCACATCATTAAATTCATTATTTATATATTTCATCAAGGCAGAAACTGCCGGATTTTCTGTTTCAAAGTGACCTGCCTGAATTGCGGTAACACCCATTTCTTTAGCTGCAAGGAAAATATGATATTTAATTTCGCCTGTTACAACGGCGTCAGCGCCCATTGAAGCGGCACTAAAGAGTAAATCATCAGGTCCTGAGCCGCCGCAGACAGCAACCTTTTTAATGAGGTTTTCACCGTCTGCAACTCGGCAGGCTGTACCGAGAACATCTGCAACCTTTTTAGCAAAGTCTGACGAGCGCATAGGCTCAATCTCACCAATACGGGCCATAGGCACGGGGCATTCCTCATCGGGTACTCCCTCAGTGTTTGTGATACCGAGAAGGTCGCAGAGGACATCATTTACGCCGCCTTTTGCACAGTCGAAACTTGTATGTGCGGAAATCGCGGTAATTCCGCTTACAGCAAGCTCATATGCAAGGTTGCCCTTAAGAAAGCTCTTTACAGGTCTGAATATAATGGGATGATGTGTGATTAATAAATCAACATTATTTTCTTTTGCATTGTCTAAAACTTCACTTGTAAGGTCGAGAGCAAAGCCGATTTTCTTAACTTCCTTGTCTTTATCACCGACTAAAACACCGCAGTTATCCCACTCGCATTTTGAGCTGTAGGGCGCTATGGAATCAATATAATCGGATATATTTTTAACAGTAATCATTTTCTCACGCTCCAAGCAAAGTTCTAATTTCGTCAATAATAATTCTTATATTGTCGTTGTCTTCTTTATTTGCACTCATGAGTGCATCGTATTTTTTTGTCAAGGCTGTTAAAATTTTCTGAAGATATTTAATGTCAGTATCGCTTTCGGGCTTAATTTCACCCGTATATATGTATGAAGCGTTGTGTTCTTCTTTCACGCCCGTGTACTCTGCCGAAATTATGCAGTAATATCTTCTGCCGTCAGTTGCAGTTTTCTCACAGCTGATTTCAAAGCTGTTATCAATAAACCACTGTCTGAGAACCTCAGCGTGAGTCATAGGCTGTGCAATTATATGTATTCTTTCATCCTTGACCCAAGGAGCTTTTTCCAATATTTCGGCAATAAGATTTCCGCCCATACCCGCTATAACAATATCATCGCAAGCATCCTCTGGGATTTTTTCAAGACCATCGGATAAAATAAGCTCAATCTTTTCGCTGAGTCCCTGCTGTATAACTGTCTGTCTCGCATTTTCAAGAGGACCTTTTCTCAGGTCTGCCGCAATACCGCTCGGGCATTTTCCGTTTTCGACAAGATACACCACAAGATAGCCGTGATCCGTACCTATATCGGCAACTCTTTTTCCTGTTCTTACAAGACCTGCAACAGCTGAAAGTCTGTCATCTAATCTGATTTTTGACATAAATACCTCATATCAGGTGAGTTAAATTCACCAACTAATTAATTTAAAAGCAGAGCCGCCCAAAATATCAGGCGGCTCCCATAAAATTTCTCTTATTTTGTAGCAAGATATTCGTTGACTCTTGCAATGAGAGCATCAGCATCTACACCGTGAACAGCGCAAGCTTCTTCAACAGTTTCGCCTCTTGAAGCAGGGCAACCAAGACAGTGCATTCCCATTTCAAAGAAGAACACTGCTGTACCGCCATCAGCTTCGAGAATATCACCGATAACCATATCTTTTGTAATTTCTTTCATTGTGTGAACCTACCTTTAAATATATTAAGCAAGCTTATTTTTTAATTCAATAGCTTTCTTTGCTTTAGCAACAATATTTTCAGCATCAAGACCGAAAATCTTGAGAAGCTCAAGAGCGGGACCTGACTTACCGAATGTATCATTTACGCCGAGCTTTACAACGGGTACAGGGTACTCTTCAGAAAGAGCTTCACTGACAGCTGAGCCGAGACCGCCGATGATGCTATGCTCTTCAGCTGTTACTATTGCACCTGTTTCCTTAGCTGCAGTAACAAGGATATCCTTGTCGATTGGTTTGATTGTATGGATGTTGATTACACGGGCATCAATGCCTTCAGCCTTGAGTGTTTCAGCTGCAATAAGAGCTTCATTTACCATAAGGCCTGTAGCTACGATAGTTACATCCTTACCGTCTTTGAGAAGCACACCCTTGCCGAGCTCAAACTTATAGTCTTCGCAGTTTACGCGGGGTACAGCAAGTCTGCCGAATCTCATATAAACGGGACCCTCGTGATCAACTGCAGCATGTACAGCAGCAATAGCTTCAACATCGTCTGCAGGGTTAATGATAACCATATTGGGAATTGAGCGCATAAGAGCGATATCTTCGCAGCACTGATGGCTTGCGCCGTCCTCGCCTACTGAGATACCTGCATGAGTAGCGCCGATTTTAACATTAAGGTTGGGATAAGCGATTGAGTTTCTGACCTGCTCAAAAGCTCTGCCTGCTGCGAACATTGCAAAGCTTGAAGCAAAAACAGTATAACCTGTTGTTGCAAGACCTGCCGCAACGCCCATCATATTACCCTCAGCAATACCGCAGTCAATAAACTTTTCGGGGAATTCCTTTTTGAAAGTGATAGTCTTGGTTGCCTTTGCAAGGTCAGCATCAAGAACGAGGATATCGTCTCTTGTACCTAGCTGTTTTAAAGCAGCACCATACGCATCACGGGTTGCACCCTTAATTACATCAGCCATAATTACACCTCCAAGCTCTTCATAGCTTCGTCAAGCTCTGCCATTGCCTGAGCATACTGCTCAGCGTTAGGAGCACTGCCGTGCCAATCGCACTTATCTTCCATAAAGGATACGCCCTTACCCTTAACTGTCTTTGCAACAATACAGGTGGGCTTACCCTTGCAAGCTTTAGCTGCTTCAAAAGCTTCTTCAATCTGTGAGAAGCAGTGACCGCAGATTTCTACTACATTCCAGCCGAAAGCTTCAAACTTTTCCTTAATGGGATAAGGTGAGTTTACTTCTTCAAGACTGCCGTCAATCTGAAGGTTGTTATAGTCAACGATAGCGCAAAGATTATCAAGCTTACGGTTGCCTGCAAACATTGCAGCCTCCCAAACCTGACCTTCTTCAATTTCGCCGTCACCAAGAGGTACATAAACTCTGAAATCCTTGCCTTTGAGCTTAGCGCCCAGAGCCATACCGCAAGCAGCTGAGATACCCTGACCAAGTGAGCCTGTGCTCATATCAACGCCGGGAGTATAGCGCATGCTGGGGTGACCCTGAAGAATTGAGTCGGGCTTACGAAGAGTCTTGATAAGCTCAACAGGGAAGAAACCCTTGAGAGCGAGTGCTGCATAAAGTGCAGGTGCTGTGTGACCCTTTGAGAGTACGAGTCTGTCTCTGTTTTCACAATCAGGTTTGTTGGGATCAACATTCATTTCGCTGAAATAGAGATAAGTCATAATATCAGCAATTGAGAGTGATCCGCCGGGATGGCCTGATTTTGCATTGAAGGTACCTTCAATAATACCTTTTCTTACTTCGATTGCAGTCTTTTTAAGCTGCAACTTTTTAATGTCTTCCATATTAATCCTCCTTAAAAATTATTATGGTTTTTTATAATGTATTCAATTAAGTCTGCAACAGCGCCCTGATTACAGTGGCCTGCAACAAACTTAGCTATCTCCTTCATGCCCTTCGGAGCCTGTCCGCAGCAGGCAGGAAGAGCAACCTTTTTAAGCATTTCATAGTCATTGAAATAGTCGCCGATAGCAGCTGTCTTGCTGTGGTCAACACCGAGAATATCAGCGAGTTTAAGTACAGCCACACCTTTATTGGTATCCTCATTAACCATTTCATA
>JAGBSR010000036.1 GCA_017631745.1 Clostridia bacterium
CCAAAGCTGACCGTCCTCAGAGAAGTAGTCGGGGGGTACGCCTGCGACGTGAGTGGGTGCAAGAGATTTTTCGTTGATTTCAAAGAGTGAAATATCACTCCATACATCTGCACTGTCACGACTGACATATATGGGCATATCGCCTAAGATAAAGACATTCTTTGAGTTGGCATATTCCTTAAGACTTCTCCACTGGGTGAAGAAAATATACTGTGTGAATACATAAAAAGCGATAGCCTCTGCGAAGTCGCCCTTGCCCTCCTGAGCTTTCTTATAACGGGCGTGCTTTTCATCCCATTCCCACCAGGGCTTTTTATCGTAAAAATCACGAAGTGCCATAAAGTAGGCGTAATCCTCAGCCCATTTATTCTGCTCTCTAAAAATTCTGATCAGGGCAGCGGAATCACTGTCGATATTATTAAAGGCCTTCTTTAAAAGAGCCATTCTTGTTTTATAAGCGAAGTCATAATCAGTGCAGTAGATACTGCCGTCATATTCGCATTCCTTTATATCAGCCTCGGTAACGAAGCCTTTTTCATAAAGAGTGTAGGGGTCTATAAGTGCGATGTTTCCTGCAAAGGCGCTGTATGAGCAATAGGGTGAACCACTCGCATCTGTGGGATTGAGGGGCAGCACCTGCCAATAGCGGAAATTCATTTCGCAAAGTTGGTCAACAAACTTGCGGGCATCTTCACCCATAACGCCAATGCCGTATTTACCGGGCAGTGAGGTTATGTGCATCAGAACGCCTGCTCTGCGATAGGTTTTCATTTACGGGGTACTCCTGTATTTTATAAATAATTATATATTATACAATTAAATAGGTGTAGTTTCAAGAGGTTAAAGCGAAAAAGTGCAGTTTTTTATTGGCACGCGGGGAAGTTTCTGCAAGTGGGGGAGGCGGCTCCATACCCGAACTGCGTTCGGGTCGGCGACTTCGTCGCCTCAAATCGCTTTGCGATTTGATGGAGCCGCCGTAAACTCACCGTAACCGCAATTGACAAATCAAAGGTAAGTTGCTATAATTTTCAGCGGACTTTTGATGAAAGGAGATGTTTCTATGAGCAATCAGGCTAAAACAGAGCTCTTTGAAACTATGCCCATACCAAAAGCTGTAATGCAGATGTCTGTGCCGACAGTTATCAGCTCATTGGTTATGGTTATATATAATCTTGCAGATACATTTTTTGTCGGGTTTCTCAACGACCCTGTTCAGAATGCTGCAGTAACGCTCGCAGCCCCCGTGCTTCTTGCATTTAATGCCGTCAACAACCTATTCGGTGTAGGCTCGTCGAGTATGATGAGCAGAGCTTTGGGTGTAAAAGACTACGAAACGGCAAAGAAAAGCTCAGCTACAGGCTTTTACTGTGCTTTGGTGTGTGCACTGCTTTATTCGGTACTCTTCACCATTTTCAAAAATCCTGCTCTGACAATTTTAGGTGCAGACGACACCACAAGAAAAGCAACTGCCGATTATCTTATGTGGACTGTAAGCTTTGGTGCAGTGCCATCGATACTTAATGTTGTTATGGCATATATGGTCCGCTCTGAGGGTGCATCTCTTCACGCTAGTATCGGCACAATGAGCGGCTGTATTCTCAATATTATCCTTGATCCCATATTCATTATGCCATGGGGTCTTGATATGGGTGCATCGGGTGCAGGTCTTGCAACATTCATTTCAAACTGTTTTGCATTCACATATTTTATTATCCTGACTATTGTCAAGAGAAAGAATACTTTTGTTTGCCTCAAACCCAATATGGTGTCCAAGAGAAAGAAAGTTATTTTAGGCATTGCTGCCGTTGGTATTCCATCGGCAATTCAGAATCTTCTCAATGTTACGGGTATGACAATACTCAACAACTTCACTGCAGGTTACGGCTCAGATGCTGTTGCGGCTATGGGTATTGCTCATAAGGTCAATATGATTCCGCTTCAGATTGCTCTCGGTATATCTCAGGGTATAATGCCGCTCATCGGATATAACTATACTGCTAAGAATTATCCGAGAATGAAAGCGTTCCTGACCTTTACAACAAAGATAGTCCTCACACTTATGAGTGTGGTAACTGTGCTTTATTTCATATTCTCAAAGCAGGTGACAGGCTTCTTTATTGACACCCAGACGGTTGTGGACTATTCATCAAAATTCCTGCAGGGTATGTGCATATGTCTGCCTTTTATCTGTATGGACTTTATGGCTGTTGGTGTATTCCAGTCCTGCGGTATGGGCAAAAAGGCACTTGTTTTCGCAATCTTGAGAAAGATTATCTTAGAGATACCTCTTCTTTATATTCTCGGAGCTGTTTTTCCGCTTTACGGTCTTGCTTGGGCGCAGACTATCGCAGAGATTATACTTGCGACTATTGCTATTATAGTGCTTGTGAGAATGTTCGGAAAGTTAGAGAAAGAGACAGTTTAATATTATTGGGACGCGACTTGGTTTCGCGTCTCTTTTTTGTTTTATCCCGCCGAGTAAAAACAGAAGTGGCTGAGATATGTTGTATCGGGAAGTGTTATTATACAAGAGAAAAAAAGAATATTGACAGTAGAGAAATAAAGATATATAATATAGACAAATGTGGATTATAATTCCACAGATAAAAAAGGAGAGATTACAGATGAAAAACAAGAAACTTATTTTGATTGCAAGTGTAATGCTTGTAATCGCAATGCTCTTCGGCACAGTGACTGCAGGGGCAACAGACTCTGAAATCACTACAACAACAGAGGTTGCAACTACAGAGGAAACAACTACTCAGTTGCCTGAAGAAACAACAACCACAGAAGAACCTACCACAGAAGAACCTGCAACTGAAGAAACAACAACCGTTGAGGAAACCACAGAAGACAGAGACGGTTACTATGATGACAGCGAATTTGAATCAGAAGAAGAACGTGATGCATATTTCGAGGGTTATTGGGACGGCTATAACGAAGGCTATTATGATGCCGAAGATGAGTACAAAGATAAAGACTATCAAGACGGCTATGAAGAAGGCTGGGATGATGGTTATGATTACGGCGAATGGGAAGGCTATGACGAGGGCTTCTACGCCGGTTATTATGAGGGTTATTACGATGCCATCAGAGATATGGAAAACAAAGAAGTTATAACAATCTTTGACCGTTGGGATGCATTTGTTGAAGACCTCAGAGAAAGAGTCGAGAACTTCCTCTATCAGATAAAAGATTTCTTCCAGAGAATTTTTAAAACAGGCGACTACGCTCCTCAGGAGCCTGTTGACCCCGACAACTCAGATTTCATTCCTGAGGGCTTTGAGGGTACTCTCAAAGACGATGAAGAAGCTCAAGCTATATGCGATGAGTTCAACTTCCTTGTAAATGAATTCGTTTATAGTGTGCCTGCAGATGTAAATATCACAAAAACTGTTGATGTAGATATTCAGGCAAAGGATCTTCCTCAGGTTGTTCAGGCTATAGTTCAGCCTGTTATTGAAAATTTCCTCGTATCAGATTCTACAACAACATTTTTCAATGAGGGTGACAGTGCATATCATGTGCAGGAAACCGAGCTTATGCCTGAGTTTCTTACTATAGCAGAAAAAACTGTAAATGAAGACGGCACAACAGATTACAGATTTGAAGTAATTGAAGAAGTTGCATATTATGACGGCTATGAAACCAACGGTGTAAGAAAGATGAACGGATCAATCTATTATTACACTCTTCAGCACGAATATATTGCAGATGCCATTTATGTTGAATACGGCTATTTAGATCCCGTAACTATTACATCTGCAACTATTGTTTATCCCGGTGCAACTGTCACAGCTAAAACAGATGCTCAGGGTAGACTCATAAAGTATGATGTTGATATGCCCGTTGAAGGCGAAGCTACAGGTAAGGTCGGTTTTATTCAGGCTTCTGTTGCACTCAGCGGTCACAGAAATGAAGGCTTCATAATGGACTACGATGTCTGATTGATTTAGAATTAACTTGTAAGAGTTAGAATAAAAATTATATTAAAAAGGAGAAGAAAACAATGAAAAAAGCAATCAGCTTAATCCTGGCAATCCTCACAATCTTTTCGGTAATGTCAATCAGTGTAGCTGCTGCAGACAAAGTGTCACTGTGCAAAAATGGTGAACACGAATGGGTAGAGGGTAGCAGACTTCCTGCCACCTGCACACAAGCAGGAATAAAGACCTATTATTGTAATAAGTGTATTTTAGGTGTGAAGCAGGAAATGTATGCAGATAAGTTAGCTCACAAAGACAACGACCACGATGGTGACTGTGATAAGTGCAATGCTGATACAACCTTAAGCTGCAAATGCTATTGCCACACAGTAAAAGACGGCAGAAAAGGTATTCTTACACCTTTTGCAATCTTCATGCAGTTCTTTGCAAGCATCTTTAAGATTAACCATTACTGCGACTGCGGTTATCAGAAAATCTATAAATAATTTATACAAAACTTAAACGGCAGGTTTTATCCTGCCGTTTTTTCGTTATATTACTTTGGGCTGTAATCGGAAAGTATGTCTGTAATATCTTTTTTATAAATGTTATTGCCGAGGATATCTCCGTTTGCGCTAAAACAGATGGCTCTTATATCGGCAGGGTCCTCCCAATAAGGGTTTTCATTTTCAGCCATAGGCTTGAGATAATCTCCCAGATACTTCAGAGCATTACCCATGGGAAAAATCACATTACCCTCGTTAGCACTGATTCCCATATTTTCAAATTCATCAAGAATTTCTCTCGTTATGATATTATATGGATTGTCATCTGTTTCGCTTACAAGCCAGGCGGGTTGCACTTTGATTTGTGTGCCTGTTTCAAGTATGGCTTTTGCAAAAGATTTCACAATATCAAGCGGTATTGTTTCCTGATGAAAAGCATCAACAGACAGCAGAATGTCATTGACACCGCTATCAGCTAAATTTTTGGCAACGGCTTTTATTTTATCGATATTCTTGCTGAAATATCCGTTTGTGATGAGCTGACGGTGGGGGATGTCCGTTTCTTTTGCAACTTTATGTATTTCGCAGACTGTATCAGCGCACAGCAAAGGCTCACCGCCGAAAGTCATAACAGAATTTATATTATATTCATTTGCGATTTTTTTTACTGCATCGGCGCAGAGAGCTTTGTCGAGCTTATCGGTGCTTCTGCATTCGCCCTGAGAACAGTGTTTGCATTTGCCTGTGCATGCCATTGTGACAACAAACTCAATGCGATTAAGATTTCTCAGATACTTGTTCATAACTTCCTCCTCTGCTTGTCTTTTTTTAATTATACTACATTCTGTTATAAATATCAATTGTAAGAGTAGCCGACAAAAACATTTGCTTTTTTTTATGTTATATAGTATAATGAATCGATTAGACTAAATTATGTGATATAAGGAGGTTTTCTTATGTTTATTGATAAAGCTGTGATTAAAATCAAAGCAGGCGACGGCGGTAACGGTGCAGTCGCTTTCCACCGCGAAAAATATGTTGCTTCAGGCGGTCCCGACGGCGGTGACGGCGGTAAGGGCGGGGATATTGTTTTTGTTGTTGACGATAACCTTTCAACCCTTGCAGACTTCAAGTATAAAAGAAAATATAAGGCCCAGAGCGGTATGGACGGTCAGGGTGGCAGACGAAATGGTAAGAAAGGCGAAGACCTTATTATTAAAGTGCCCAGAGGTACTGTTATAAAAGAAAAAGAAAGTGGAGCCCTTATGGCCGATATGTCAGATGATGACACATATATCGCTGCCAAAGGCGGTCGAGGCGGTTGGGGTAACAGCCACTTTGCAACCCCCACAAGACAGACTCCCCGTTTCGCTAAGGGCGGTAACCCCGGTGAAGAGTGGGAAGTTGTGCTTGAACTTAAACTTCTCGCTGATGTCGGTCTTTTAGGCTTCCCGAATGTAGGTAAGTCAAGCTTTATTTCAGTTGTCAGCCAGGCTAAACCTATCATAGCTGACTATCATTTCACAACTATTACTCCTGTACTCGGTGTGGTATCAATGGGCGAAGGCAACTCTTTCGTTATTGCAGATATCCCCGGTCTTATTGAGTGTGCACGTGAGGGCGTTGGTTTAGGACATGCTTTCCTTCGCCATGTTGACCGTTGCCGTATGCTTGTTCATATTGTTGACGTAGCAGGCAGTGAGGGAAGAGACCCCATCGAAGACTTTGAAAAAATCAACCTTGAGCTTGCGAGATTCAATCCTGAGCTTGCAGAGAGA
>JAGBSR010000004.1 GCA_017631745.1 Clostridia bacterium
GCTTCAGCAACAGGCAAGAGAGTTCAGGCTCTTTGCGAAGCTAAAAACCACGCACTCGTACTTGAAGATGCTGCTCTTGAAAGATCAGCAAGAGGTATCATCAACTCATCATTCGGCTGTGCAGGTGAAAGATGTATGGCTCTTCCCGTTGTTGTAGCTCAGGAAAGCATCGCTGATAAGCTCGTAGCACTTCTTAAGCAGTACGCTTCAGAGCTCAAGCTCGGACCTGCTTATGCTGAGGATTCAACTCTCGGCCCCGTTGTTACAGGCGAACACAAGCAGAGTGTTATCAACTGGATCAACAAGGGTATCGAAGAGGGTGCTACACTCGTTCTCGACGGTAGAGACGCTAAGGTTGAAGGCTATGAAAACGGCTTCTATGTTGGCCCCACAATCTTCGACAATGTTACTGAGGAAATGACAGTTGGTACTCAGGAAATCTTTGGCCCCGTACTTTGCATCAAGAGAGTTAAGAACTTCGAAGAAGGTCTTGCACTTATGAACAACAACCCCTTCGCAAACGGCTCAGTTATCTTCACACAGAACGGTTACTATGCAAGAGAATTTGCAAAGAGAACAGACGGCGGTATGGTTGGCGTTAACGTTGGTATTCCCGTACCCGTTGGCGTATTCCCCTTCACAGGCCACAAACTCTCATTCTTCGGTAACCTCCACTGTCTTGGTAAGGATGCATTCCGTTTCTTCACAGAGACAAAGGCTGTAACAACACGCTGGTTTGACGAAGAAGAAATGAAAGCAACAACTGTTGATACATGGGACGGCTCAGTAGGCGGAGGCATCTGATTGAATGCAGAATGCATAATTCAGAATGCAGAATTGCGATAAACAAATGGCGAGTAGGTTAATTCCTACCCGCCTTTTTTGTTTTGATATTGCGCGAGGAAATAACATCGCGTTTTTGGTTACTTTTTCCGCGACAGGAAAAAGTAATGCCCGTCCGGCGAGGACAACATAAAAAAGATAAAGCAGCAGATTTCAGTCTGCTGCTTTTTGTTAATCTGAAAAAATTATGTGTGCCGTAAGATTTATTCTTCTGCCAAAGAGCAGAAATCTACATAAACGCCGGCTGTCCAACCCATCATGGCAGGAGTTTTGTACTCTTTATTATTAGAAACTTTTCCGGTTGTAACATCATATTTTTCCCACAAATTTCCTGTGGCTTCAAAGACATTTTCCACTAAACGCTTATATTTTTTTGCAATACGTAAAGCCTCTTCGCGATATCCGTAGCGTAAAAGTCCGTGAACAACAATATACTGCAAGCAAGCCCAACCATTGGGATAGTCCCATTGCAAACCGAAAAGATTTTCTCTTTTCTCACAGCAAGCCACGCCAAATTCGGCTTCTATTTCAGATAATAATTTTACAGTACGGTCAGCCTGATTTTTTGTGCAGACACCTGAAAACAAGGGATAAAACTGTGCGATGGATATGATATCGGATTGTTTGCCGCCTATAAAATTATAATCGCAAAAAGCACCCGTCTTATCATTCCATAAAAGTTTGGTCATAAGACTTCGTCTGTTTTCTGCTTTTTCAGACCAGATTGCTTCATTTGCGTTTTTTAGCTCGGCAGAAAAAAACGCCATATCTGTTTCCAACCCAAAAAGCAAAGAGTTTAAATCTACCCAGGCATAATTATAACAGTCGATTCCCATACGGCTGTTACAGTCCCAACCGCTTTCAGCAAAGGAATACATAGCCTTACCGTAATGCTCTGCCGTGCTATTGTCTTCAGGCTCTTCGATATTGAAACGTTTGCATAAAACTTCGCTGAATTTTATCAGCTCATCATAAGAAAAATTACCGTAATATCTGTTAAGACCGCAGGAAGTCTGTCTTTCATTTTCCCAGAATTCATATTCTTTTTCCAGCGCATTATAGCAAGTGCTCAGCCACTGAATATCGTGTGTTTTTTCATAAATGCAACGAACCATCTGAGACAGGAAAGGCGGCTGTGAACGGGAAAGATAAAAGGTGCGGTTGCCGTTAGGCATAAAACCGTATTTGTTTATCAGATAGCACATATTGTCCACATTGTTTTTAGCCTGTGCTAAGCGCCCTGATTTAATCAGTCCGATGTTTGTGAAATAAACATCCCAATAATACATTTCCTGAAAATTATTTTCGCAACAAGGTACGGTATAGGGATGGGGGAGACCGATAAGGGTATCGTTGTCTTCTGTAAAAAAGCGGGTAGTTTTATCCCAATTGGCCTCAATATATTCTTTAACATTCATAATCTTCACCCGAACAAAACTTAGTTGTGGATTTCATTATAACACAGCGCCTCATAAATATCAATAATCCGACCTGCTCATAACAGCAAAAAGAAATAACAGGTCGACACTGTTAGTTTTGTTTGCGGCATAAAACTAAAAGGTACGCGAGAGTCAGTCGCGTACCTTAATTATATTATTTTTGTGTTGCGAGACACTGTCTCGCGCTCTGCAAGCTTTTGAAAAAGCTTGACCAAAACTTTAGTTATTCTTATTTCTGCTCTGCGCCTGGTCTGCCGCAGCATTTCTTATACTTCTTACCGCTGCCGCAAGGACAAGGATCGTTTACGCCGACCTTTTTGTTTGAGTTGCGCACTGTTCTGCCTTTTTCACTGCCGTCACCGCCGCCTGCTGTAGCTGCTGTAACCTTAGCAACCTGCTCACGCTTGATTTCTTCTTCAGTCTTGAAGTGTGCTGAAAGAATAATCTTAACTGTGTCCTCACGGATAGCGCCTGTCATTTCGTCAAACATATCATAGCTCATCTGACGGAA
>JAGBSR010000037.1 GCA_017631745.1 Clostridia bacterium
CTTTCCCAACCGCATACGGGGCAATAATACTTTTTCATAATTTGTTTCCTCCAAAATTTTATTTTTTATTTTTTACATCTTGAGCATAAACCGAAAAACATAAGAGAGTGGCCGGTAATGGTACCGTCAAAATCTTTCGGATGAGTTACAGGGTTCTGGTCGGCTATATCCAGGTCAAGCACTTTTCTGCAATCCTTGCAGGTGAAGTGGTAATGATTGTGGGTGTGACCGTCGTACCTGTCGCTGTCACCGGTAGGGATTCTGAGAATCAGTCCCTCGCTTTCAAGGAGTTTCAGGTTTCGATAGACCGTTGCAAGGCTGATAGACGGAACTGCTTTTTTTACACTGAGGTAAACGTCTTCAGCTGTGGGGTGGTCAAATCTTAACTGTAAATCCTTAAGCACGGCATCTCTTTGCTTACTGTTTCGTAAAGTCGCCATAAGATTACCGCCTTTCAGATTGTTTTGTTTTTGCTCTGTTCTTATCAGTAATGATAATCATTATCATTAACTTGACTACAGTATACATCATGTATATGCATTTGTCAATAGGTTTTTTAAATTTTTTTCAGAAATTTTTTCAGATGCAGAATGGGGGACAGAACTTTGCTTTGCAGGTTGATGAAGAGGGGGCAGGCGGCTCCATTGCCGAAGCTTTGCTTCGGCGCAAGGACGCCTTTGGCGTCCTTGAAATCGCCTTTGGCGATTTATGGAGCCGCCGACCTCGCCGCTTGCAGTCATTACATAAAAAAACAGCTCCATTCAATCAAGAACGGAACTGTTGATCTTTTATTGCAATCGGAACAATGCACACTTAATTCTGCATTATGCATTCTGAATTCTGCATTAAATAGAATTAACTGCTGCTTTTTCACACTCAAGTCCCTTGACGTATCGGCTGAGGAATACATTGAAGCCCTCAACATCCTTCGCATCGGGATTTTCTGTAACAGTTTGAGCATCAGCGAAAGCTTTCTTTTCAAGGAAGTCCTCAAGAGTAAGACCGTCGTTTTTGACACTGTAAAGAGCGAGCAGAGCCATACCGTAAGGACCGCCTTCGCCCGCAGTTTTCATAACAGATACGGGAGCATCAATAGCAGCTGCAGTTATCTTCTGACCTACACCGGGATAGATGTAGAAGCCACCGTGACCGTAAATCTTATCGATAGCAGCTTTTTCATTTTTGAGAAGTAAGTCAAGACCGACCTTAAGAGCTGCAAGAGCCGAATAAAGCTGAGTTCTCATAAAGTTGCCGAGAGTGAAGCTTGCATCGGGAGTACGAACGAAGAGGGGTCTGCCTTCCTGAAGACCGGTTACGGGCTCGCCTGAGAAGTAGTTGTATGATGTCAGACCGCCGCAATCGCTGTCGCCCTTCATAGCATTTTCAAACATAAGGTCGAGAATTTTATTTTTGTTTGCTGTTACACCGAGAGCTGAGGCAAACTCACCGAAAAGACCTGCCCATGCATTGATATCGCTTGTGCAGTTGTTGCAATGCACCATAGCGACGGGTTTGCCGGTGGGGGTGGTAACCATATCAATTTCGGGGTAAACCTTGCTAAGACTCTTTTCGAGTACAATCATCGCAAAAATAGATGTGCCTGCTGAGATGTTACCTGTTTTCTCTCTTACACTGTTGGTTGCAGTCATACCTGTGCCTGCATCGCCCTCACAGGGTGCAAAGGGTACCCCTGCCGAGAACTCACCGTCAGCATCAAGGAATTTAGCACCTGCCTCGGTGAGAGTGCCTGCATTTTCGCCTGCAACGAGCACACGGGGGAGTATCTCACGAAGAGTTTTCCCGAAGCCCTTTTCTTTTAAGAGAGCATCATAGGTTGCCATCATATTTTCATCGTAATCGTTTGTATCCGAGTCAATGGGGAAGATACCTGAAGCCTCACCTACACCTACAGCATTTACGCCTGTGAGCATATAGTGAACATAACCTGCAAGGGTTGTTACATATGCAATTTCGGGCACATGGTCTTCTTTATTAAGTATAGCCTGATAAATGTGAGCGCAGGTCCAACGCTGAGGAATATTGAAGCCAAGCTTTTCGGTTAATTCTTCAGCGGCCTCGGCTGTAGTAGTGTTTCTCCATGTTCTGAAGGGAGTAAGGAGCTTGCCGTGTTTGTCGAAAGCAAGATAGCCGTGCATCATAGCAGAGATGCCGATAGCGCCTGTGGTCTTGAAGTCACAGCCGTACTTTTCTTTTACATCCTCTTTGAGAGCCTTGAAGCAGGAGTGAATGGCGAACTTCACATCCTCGAGAGAATAAGTCCAATAGCCGTTTTCAAGCTTGTTTTCCCAGTCGTGGGCACCGCTTGCAATGGGTGCACAGTTTTCATCAATAAGCACAGCTTTGACTCTTGTTGAGCCGAACTCTATACCTAAGGCTGTTTTGCCCGAAGTGATAATATCTTTCATTGTGTCACCTTATTTCTTCATCGAGTAGTAAACTTCGTTTAACTTAAGTTCACGCTTGAAGTCAGCCATATTTGTGTTCTTGCCGATAACCACAGACTCGATACCCATAGCATCTGCCCAGTCAACCATCTGCTTTGATGTAAGGTCATAGCTGAATGCTGTATGGTGAGCGCCGCCTGCTGTGAGCCAAGCTTCGCAACCTGTATAGAAGTCGGGTCTGGGTACCCAGAAGTTTGTCGCAGTGGGAAGTGAGGGCATCTCTTTCTCTGTCTTGATGCAGTCAACCTCGTTGATGATAAGACGGAAGCGGTGGCCTAAATCGATAAGTGAGCAAGCGATACCTTTGCCCTCTTTGCTTGTGAATACAAGTCTTGCGGGA
>JAGBSR010000038.1 GCA_017631745.1 Clostridia bacterium
AAGAACAAGACTTATGAACATTTTTAAAACCAATGTTGAAGGTTTTGTCAGCGGCAAGCCCGTAAATGTAGTAAATTAAAGGAGAAATATTATGATTCACTATATTGAAAATGAAAATCTCATTGTCGGCGTTAAAGAATTCGGCTGTGAAATAGCTTCAATCAAATCAAAGAAAACCGGTTACGAGTTTATGTGGCAGGGCAATCCTGATATCTGGGGCGGTCAGGCACCTATTCTCTTCCCTATCGTCGGCAGACTTATCGATGATAAATATACTCTCGACGGCAAAGAATATGAGATGCCTAAGCACGGCTTTGCAAGAAAAATGCCCTGGTTATTTCTTGGCGCAGAGGATAATAAAATTAAGTTCCGTCTTTCGGACACTGCCGAAACCCGAAAGATTTATCCCTTTGAATTTGACCTTACTGTTACATATACTCTCAACGAAAATGTTCTTATAGTTTCTCACGAAATTAAAAATAAAACAGATAATACTATGCACTTTTCAATCGGTGCTCACCCTGCTTTCAATTGTGCAATCGGTGACGTACTCTCCTTTGATGAGAATGAGACCCTTTACACCGAAAAAATTGATCTCGTGAAATCATTGAGACTCCCCGATAAAACTCTTGTGATTGATAATGAAAATGATATAGTTATAACAGAAGATATTTTCAATGAGGATGCACTTATTCTTTCAGGTATCAAATCTGAAAACATCACCCTCAACCTCAATGAATCAGGCAAAAAGATACGCTTTTATCTTGGCAAAGCACCTTATCTCGGAATATGGGCTAAACCCGGCGCTCCTTATGTCTGCATCGAGCCCTGGTACGGTGTAAATGACTCAACAGAAAAGAAAGCTGATATTTCTCAGAAAGATGCCATCAACTCAATTGAGCCGAATCAAATTTTTGATTTTGTCTGGTGGGCTGAATTCACAGAATAACTTACCATATACAATATAACAACAAAGGAAAAAGGCTGCCACTTAAAAGTGACAGCCTTTATTATAGCTTTTTTAAAAAAGTTAAAATAAGAGATTTCGCAACCTCTGATTAACCGCTATGTATACTTTTGCGGTTAATTCAGGGTTACTTAGTTTTCCTTCTTCTTAAGGCAAACGAATGCTGCAGCTGATGCTACTGTGAGAGTTGCGATTGCTGCGAATACAGCTGATGTATCACCTGTATCGGGAGTCTTAGTTGTAGGAACTGTTGTGGGAGCTTCTGTTGTTGTGATAACAGTGGGCTCTTCAGTAGTTTCTTCAACTTCACCACTGAAACCGATGTACATGTTTGCGAAGAAGTTTACGATGTCGTTATCGAGCATACCTTCGATAAGGCTTGTGTCGAGACCGAGAGCTTCGAGACCGGCAAAGATACTGTCTGCAATACCTGCAACTGCATCTGTAGCGGGAGCTGATTCACTTGTTGAATCGCCTGCTACGTTTTCGCCGAGTTCATAGTCGCCAAGGTCAACACCTGCGCCGCTGAATGCACCTTCAACTGTACCGAGAAGTGAATCAAGGTCGCCTGCACCTAAACCGCCAAGCATGTCAGTAACAGCTGATGTGTCCATGCTGCCGCCAAGAAGACCTGTAAGCCAGCTCATATCTACGCCTGAAGCAACTTCGTCTGAAGAAGCAGCTGCAGCAGTTGTTGTTTCGCCGGTAAGGTCATTAAGTGAAGCTTCAAGCTCAGCGAGTGAACTTTCATCACCACTAATGATAGCTGCAACATCAAGATTTGCAATACCGAGGTCACTGAGAATAGCAGTTAAATCTGCCTCTGAAAGAGTGCTGAGATCTGCACCTGCAAAGTACTCTGAAAGTAAGCCTTCATCAAGAGCTGAAGCAGCGGGTACAAGCATACAAACGCAAAGAACGATTGCTACTAAAACGCCGAAAAACTTTTTCATAGGTTATCAAATCCTTTCTAAATATTTATATCAACGATCATAAGATCGCAATATACTATGATATTATATTATACATCAAAATTCAGAATAAATCAATATTTCAGCTGAAAATAGTTGTATTTTTGTTGTTACCAAACGATGTAAACATCAAGGCCCTTAACTGTGAAGTCACCGCCATTTATCATACCGTTTCTTTCAAGAGAATCAACGAATGCACCAAGCATTTCCTTGTCCTTCATAGTAATTCTTGCATCAATAGAAAGCTCGCTTCTGTCTGAGAATTTATCAAGCTTACCGGGTACGAAGCCGGTGCACCACCAATATTTGCCGTAGTCACGGGTATACAGCACCTCACCGTCGCGAAGACCGTCCATTTCCATATAAAGTGAATCTGCATCGCTTACACAGTCATAGTGCTCTGCTGTTCTGTTGATAGGCTTGTAATAAACACCTATTTCGTGACCAACAAACAGATAACCGTACTGACCCTTCCAAAACTGAATCATCCAGTCCTTGTCGTCGTATCTGAACTTACATCTCATTGTATCAATGAAGATAGAGGTGAAAGCAGCAGCATTATCGTAAAGCTCGTTATAACCGAGAGCTCTCTGCCAGGGGTCTGTATTAGTATAGTAGTAGTTGCCTGTCTGATTGAACTGGAAGCCTGCCAAACCCTGATCGAAAAGAGTGCCATCCGGCTTTAAATTACCTGCAAGTCCACCTAAAAGTGAGCCACCGTTTGAACCTGATGAAGGTGTTGTCGATGGAATCTGAAGTGACGGGAATGTAAGAGAATTATCCGCCGATGTGGGAACAGTAGTAGGTACTGTTGTAGGAATTGTGGTTGTTGTGCCGTCAACAGGGAAAGTAGTGATAAGACTGTCGGTTGAGGGCATTGTTGTAGTTATAGGCTCGGTTGTTGTAGTTATAGGCTCGGTTGTTGTGGGTAAGGTTGTTGAAATTACAGGAGCCTGAGTTGTTGTTGATATATCTGTCTGGGGCTGGAAGTTGGATGTCATACTCTTTACCCCAAGAAGTGAGCCTCCGCATACTACAATCATAGCCAGAAGTATTATCAGCATATTCTTATTTTTGGCAAGACTTGAAAAATCAAAATTCATATGCAGTCCTCCTTAAATTCATAGTTAAACATTATTAGACCATTTTATCCTTATGTTATAATAACAGAATAATATCAAAAGGTCAATAGTTTCGATAAATGTTTACATATGCTTTATATTCTCACTACACTTATATACACTCTTCGGCATAAAAAAATCCGGACAGCAAATTCTGTCCGGATATAGTTTTATACTATTATTCAAAGAGATTATCAAGAAGGTTTCCCATCATCTGCATACCTGCTTCTACGGGGTCAGCTTCGCCCTGTAAGAAGAGAAGACCTACGATTGTACCGAATACCTTAACAAGAATGTCAAGTACGCCGCCCATTGTGTCTTCTTCGGGAGTTACTCGTGAGAAGTCTGCAACAAACTCAATTACACCGCCGTTGATGTATGTAGGAATTCTGAATGAACGGTTAGCAGCATAAGTTTCATTTGTTAAGTAGCAGTACCAGCCGTTGAATGCGTGGTCAGCGGGAGCTGAAACGTTGGGAAGTGTAACGATATCACCGGGACGTTGACTTTCGTCGCTGCTGGGAATCATATAGTACATACTTTCCATATAGTTGTTGTTGTATGAGAAAACGGGGTTGCCTTCTGCATCGAGACCTTCATATACATTAACGCCGCCCTTAATGCTGCCTGCATTAAGATTAAAGCTAAGAATAACCTGACTTGTCAGAACTTCATCAGTGTAACTGTCACCGTCGAATGCACCGCTTGTGCCGACTGTGAGAGCACCGAAAAGCATCATAACTGAGAGAAGTACAGCTAAAACTTTTTTCATTTTAATAACCTCCTGCATTTAGTAATAAATCAATTATAATAAGCCGCCGATAAGACCTGAGATGTCAATATCGATGCCAAGTAAATCGAAAAGCTTACCTGCTACTTCGATAAGAACACCAAGGAGTACATCCATGATATCCTTCTCGATGGGAGCGGGACTGTAAAGAGCAGTAAAGTAAAGAATGGCCTTATCTGAATAAGCCTGATAATCGCCTTCGGGGATTATGAAACGGCTGCCGGCTGTATAAACGCGGATATCACCGTTTGTATTTCTGTATTCCCAACCGTCAAATACCTTGCCGCTGGGAGGAATAACTGAAGGAAGAAGTACTGAAGTACCTGCAGTATGAAGCTTGCTGCCATATGTACCTGTATAAGTCTGGCTGTTATCGGGAACGAGGTGATAGATACCTGTCACGCCTTCCTGATGCTCAAACTTCTTTGTTGTGGCATTATAAACGGGAACTGAGCCGAAAACAGCGCCTGACTGAAGGTCAAAGCTGAGAATTACCTGGCTGCTGTTGATAACGCCTGTTTCTCTTAATGTGTCAATGAGTGAGCCCTTATCGCCTGAATATTCTGTTGCAAATACGCAAGTTGAGAATGCACTGAAAAGCATAACAACAGAAAGAAGCACGGCTAAAACTTTTTTCATAGGGAAAACCTCCTGATAAATTTCATAATTTTTCGTGTAGATTATAACACCTACGGAAATAAAAAGCAAGGGTTTTTTCAAATTATTCCTATTTTTTTCACTTTAATTACAAAAATTAATTTTAATATTTTAAAGACAAGTAAATTTTGTGTATTTTTTTTGACCAAATCCGTATTTTGTGTGAAACAGTTGACATTAAATCACAAGATGTTGTATAATTTGTTTCAATAAATATGTATATATCGAAATGAGGTTTTCTTAAGATGAACGATAAATTCGGTTGTTTTTTCGGTTGGGGACCCTTCTCAAAAAAGTATGCAGGTCTGTCTCATATTGCCGAACACGAAAAATACAGCGGTATACGTTTTGATATGAATGTCACTCCCGCAATCAGCGCTTTTGACATAAGAGTACCCAATGTTACACTGCCAAGCGCTTACCACCCTTGGCTTTGCAATGAGGACTATTCTTTCTATTCTTACAGACACGATCTTCAGTGGAAGGACAAGGTTATTGCTGATGTATCCTATACCAAGCTCACCGATAACAGTCTTCTTGTCAGAACTGAAATTGACAACAATACCGATATTATCAAAAACTGCGTTGTCAACTATTTTTCTTCAATTGAATATCCTCAGGATTTATATACCGAGGTTGCTCTTCCTGCTAAATGTGTTTATTGGGACGCGACAGACTACAGCGAATATGTTTACGCTATCCCCCGCCCCTGGGACCAGCAGAATGCCGACGGCAGAAAAAAGGGCTTGTTCCTTGATAAAGCCTTCGTAAACGGCAAGGGTCTCGGTGACAGAGCTGAGAAGTGGCATATGCCTCACCGTGTTATAGAGCCCTTCGGTGCAACTAAAGGCGACAAAGTCAAGTACACCATCGATATTGATAAGGATTTTGATAACGCCGTGCTCACTGTCAGATACCGCACAAGTGACATTCACTATGAGCAAGGCAAGCAGGTCGGAGTGCATTATATAAACAGCACAAGAACAGCAACATTCACTCTCGGCGATAAGACAATCGAGCTTGCTCCTTGTGACACACCTGAAACAGCACATATTTTCCTCGGAAAAGTTGAAAAGGGTCTTCTCGAGCTTGAATTCATTGCTCGGGGTACAGGCGCGGCAGAGTTTGACTTTATGGCTCTCACCGAAGAAAACGACAAAGAAAATATTATTGTATATACAGAGGGCGTTAATTTCACACCTGAGATTGACAATGCAAAATGCGATAAGGGTTATCTCACCACTCTTAAGTACAATAAAATCAAGGGCGAATATAAGCTTCGCATTTTCGACGATAACACCCGTTTCAGAGAAATCGAAACAGGTGCACTCGAAGACTGTATGACAGCGAGACTTTCCAACGCTGACGAGACCTTTGACGATGTCACCGAAAGCTTCACAGGTGCATTCAACCGCAAGCACAGCGACGAGGGCTTCTTCCACAACGCTATCAGCCATACAATCTTTATTCAGCCCGGTGAAAAAAAGGTTCAGTACGCAGTAATCTCAAAAGGCGAAACCGAATACCTCACCGAAGAAGAATATGAAGAAATCTATCTCAAGGCTAAAGCAACTGCAATTGACATAAAGCTTAACCCCTCAGGTGAAAAATATAAGCTCAGCAATCAGATTTTAGCTGCAACACTTATGACAAATGTGGTTTATCCTATTTATAAGCACGGTGACTATATTATTCATCACACCCCCGGCAAGCGTTGGGACTGCCTTTACACCTGGGACTCAGGCTTCATAGGTCTCGGTATGAATGAGATCGCGCCTAAATTTGCAGAGTATATTATTGATACATACCTCAGCCACGAGGACAACCCCGACTATGCTTTCCTGCATCATGGCTCACCTGTACCCGTGCAGATTTATCAGCTTTATGAGATGATTCAGAAGGCTGAGGATAAGTCTCATCTCCTCTCCTACTATTTGAGAGCAAGACTTTACTACCGCTTCCTTGCAGGTAAAATCAGAGGATCAACGACAGCTAAGTTCAAAAGCGGCATCCTAACAACTTATGACTATTTCTATTCAACCAGCGGTATGGACGACTATCCTGCTCAGGTTGCTATGATGAAGCAGTCTCTTCGCGATAAGGCTTCACCTGTTATCACAACCTCTCAGGTTATCCGCTTCGGCAAAATTCTTGCAATCCTCGCAGACAAGCTCGGCAAAGCAGACGATATCGCTGAGTACACTGCCGACGCTGAAAAGCTCACCGCTTCACTCAACAAATACTCCTGGGATAATGACAGCGGATATTACAGCTATGTGCTTCACGATGAAAACTACGAGCCCGTAGAAATCTTCAGAACAAAAGACGGAGAAAACCTCAACAAGGGCCTTGACGGTATCTATCCCATTATTGCAGGTGCCTGCGATGAAAATCAGAAAGAAAAAATCATCGGACATCTTACCAATGATGGAGAAATGCACTCACCCTTCGGAATCAGCGCTGTTGATATGACGGCAGGGTACTATATGGTAAACGGCTATTGGAACGGCAACATCTGGTTCCCCCATCAGTGGTTTATCTGGAAAAGTATGCTTGACTGCGGTGAAAGTGCAATTGCAAAAGATATTGCCCATATGGCACTCAACATATGGAAGAGAGAGGTTGACGACACCTACTACACATTTGAAATGGTCAACACCGTAACAGGCTGTGGCGGCTGGTTCCACAACTTCGGCGGTCTGTCAACCCCTATAAATATGTGGGCAAAGGCTTACTACTCACCCTCTACCGTCAATGTTGGCTTTGACACTTTCCTGGAGAAGGTGAAATTCAGCGAGGATAACACTCAGGCAGAAATCGTTTTCACCTACTACGGCAAAAATGAGAAGTTCACTCTGCTTGCTGTTATGACAGAGGGCAAGGAATATACAGCGACTCTCGACGGCAAGGAAATCAGCTTCACTGATGAAAACGGCTGTCTCGAGTTCATTTTAAACAGCAATTTCAAGGATAACCATACACTCATAATTAAGGAGAAATAAACTATGTATGAAAACATCAAGCCCTTGAAAGTGAATATCATTTCTGACATTCACTACTATTCAAGAAAAATGGGTTACACAGGTAAGGCTTTTGACAAAACTAATGCTACCGCTTCAAATGAAATGGTTTACAGCAAAGAAATACTCGAAGCACTTATGGAGCAGCTTGCTAAAGACGATGCGGAAATCATTCTTGTCAGCGGCGATACCACAAACAAAGCTGAAAAAGCAAGCCACGAGGGTGTAACAAAGCTTCTTCGTGAGCTTAAGGCTAAAGGCAAAAAGGTTTATGTCATTACTGCTACTCACGATTTTAACGGTGACGGTATGACCTATTGCTATGAAGGCGATAAAAGAAAAGCCGTACCCGGCACAAAAAGAGAAGAGCTTAAAGAGTTATACCGTGAATTCGGTATTGATGAGGCTATTGCATACCACGAAGACAGTATGTCTTATGTTGTTCAGCTCTGTGACGGTTACAGACTTTTCGCACTCAACGACGACAGAAACCACAAAGGTGCAAGCGGTTTTTCAGATGACTGCTTCGCATGGATTACAGAGCAGATTGAAGATGCGAAGAAAAACGGTCAGTTCATCATTCCTATGACTCACCATCCCATGCTCTCCCCCTCACCTTTTTATAAGATTATCGGCGGCGGCAACATTATGGGTGAAGCTGACAGACGCATTGACGAGTTCACCGAAATGGGCCTTAACTATATGTTCACAGGCCACACTCATATGCAGGATATCTCCTACAAATACACCGACAACGGAAAGATTTTTTATGATATTACAACTCCCGGTGCCGTCGGGTACCCTGCCGCTTTCCGTCAGGTAACATTTATTCCCGCAGATGGCAAGATTGATATAAGCTCCAAGGATGTTGACTGTGAAATCGGCGGCAAAAAAGTCAAGGACCACTGCGAAGATAAATTCTTCGGTATGATAAGAAGAGTCATCGCCAAGGCAGGCTCAGATATTCCCGAATTTGCAAGAATGGCTAACTCCTTCAGCGTCAAGCCCGGACTTATCTATAAAATCGGTTGGGTAATCAAGCCTTTTGCAAAACTTCTCAATAAATTGACAATCGGCAATGTTGCTCCTCTTTGCAAAAAAGAATCAGGACTTAAGAAAAAAGACTGGCAGGACATCAAGGACGAAAGAGTTGTTGACTTCATCGTGTCTCTTGTTGCTAACCTCTTCGGCGGTGACAGCCCCTACTCACCCGATACTGCCCACTATAAAATCACACTGGGCATCCTCGCTATCATCGACAGTATACTTGCAGTCTTAGGCATCAAGATAGGCAAGATTCTCAAGGGTGCTGAGTCTGTTCAGAGCACTGTTGAGCCTTTGCTTTATAACAGTGGTATCTGCGACGAGAAGGCAGTGCTTAACCTTTGGGGCGATCTGCCTGCAAAAGATCTGACCAAGCCTAACTTCATCAAGAGTAATAAGGGTCTCGGAATTATCATCGGCCTTGTGCTCGGAGTGGTTGTGTGCTCCCCCGTTATTTTAATCGCTCTGCTTGTAGGTTTCATCGTAAACTATATCAAGTATCACGATAGGTTTAACAGCTATGAATGAGATTAAACCCGGCAAGTACCGACACTTCAAAGGCAACGAATACGAAGTCATTGCCATAGCAAAGCACAGCGAAACCACTGAGGATTATGTGGTTTATAAGGCTCTTTACGGTGACGGAGGAATGTGGGTAAGACCCGCATCAATGTGGAATGAAACCGTGGAAAGAGACGGCGTAACTTACAAGAGATTCACTTACATAGGCGAATAAAAATTAAAGGACAGTTCCAAGTCGGAGCTGTCCTTTTTGTGTAACTTTAAAATGCTATTTGTATCATGTAGCAAATCTCAAATAAACTTATCATCATAAAAATCAGATGTAAAAAGATATTCAGTTTGCTATATTGATTCTTCTTGAATACCTTGACAATAAAAC
>JAGBSR010000039.1 GCA_017631745.1 Clostridia bacterium
GGTGCTTACCGAAGAACAGAAAGCACAAGCAAGAGCCAATATCGGTGTTCCTGAATACGGTGGTTCAGGCGGTTCAGGTGAAGACGAAATATTTATCGCTGAACCTGAAACATTTAATGGTTCAACCGGCACTGTTAGCCAAGAAACTATAGAAGCAGCTATGCAAAATGTGGGTGTAAAGCCTGTCTATTTTCACTGCGGAGATGCGTTCATACCTCATACCACAGGCGGTATTTTTACACTCTACGGTGGCAAGATGGACGACACTGACTTTTGCATAGTGGTTACTGTCGACCCTCGGACACTTAGCTTTACCTATGAGACCATACCGCTATCATCGGGTAGCGGTGGTTTAGATATCACCATTAAAAATGACCTTACCGATGCCACTTGGGATTCTAACGATGTACCTTCTTACGGTGCAATAAAAAGTGTTATAGGAAAGGCTAACGGATTAGCAACACTTAACGAGTCAGGTGTTATTCCCGCTAATCAGTTGCCTTCTTATGTTGATGATATTATCGAGGGTTATTACTATGAGTCTGCTGGTAAATTCTTCGAATACTTCGAACATACAGGCTCGAGCGTAACTACTCGTGGAGAGATAACTCCCGAAACAGGCAAGATATATTTTGACCTTTTAACGGAAAACATTTATCGTTGGAGTGGCTCGCAGTATGTCCGCATTAATCCCGATGAATACACTGTAGCGACAAACGCAGATATAGATGCACTCTTTACATAAGGCGGTGGTTGAATGGCAGATGAAACTCTTATCACTCTCAGCAATTTAAGACGATACCACTCGAACCTTCTTGATAAGATACCTGCCAATCAAATATGGCAAGGCAGCGGGACACCGCCAACGGGCACAGATCACATCATAGCTATTGACTACACAGCTGGGCTTATGTACTTCAAGAATGAGCTTGGTGGTTGGACTGTTCTTTCAGGCGGTGGAGGGGGAAGCAATAACCCTGCTGATTTCGATGCCACACCTACGGGCGGTTGGCTGTCAAAAACTGTTGCTTTCGGTGCTTCTTGTAAAGTGCCGTTTCATTGGTATTCAACCGTAAACGATATGCCTACAGGAAGCTGTATAGTGAAAATTGCTGTAGGCGGCACAGTTAAAGGTTCTTATGAAGAAGACGAGCAAGGGGATATAGAGGTTGACGTTACAAAATATCTTCTTCTTGGCTCAAATGAGGTAGAAATCACAATTTCTGACCTTTACGGAAATAGCATAACATATAAGTTTTCGATAACAACTGTTCAGGTAAGCATATCGTCTTATTTTGACGGGAAAACGGCTTATGTCGGTGATATTAACTTTAGCTATGTCCCTGTAGGTGCGGTTGAAAAATCAGTTTATTTTCTTGTTGACGGCTCTATTATCGGCACACAGACAGTCACAGCAAGTAATCGAGAGCAGAGCTTTACAATCCCCGCACAATCTCACGGAAGTCACACTTTTGAAGTGTATTTCGACTGTGTGATTGACGGACAGACTGTGCCGAGTAATCGCCTTGTGTATGACCTTATCTGCTATGAGGAAGGCAAAACAGACTCAATTATCGCAAGTGCGTTCGGCGTTGAATCTGTCAAACAGTTTGCGACTGTACCTGTTAAGTGGATTGCTTATACACCGCAGCTTCTCACTACAGAAGTAACCATAACTGACAACTTCGGCTTCAGCACAACCCGAACAGTTGACAGAACAGAGCAAACATTATCATACAAGGCTGAAAATGTAGGAACGACACAGCTTACATTCTCTGTAGGCGGGGAAGTTAAGAAGGTTATATCTTTCCCGGTTATAGAAAATCAGATTGATGTAACAGCGGAAGTAAGTAACCTTGAGCTTTATCTCAACGCAAAAGGCAGAAGCAATCAGGACACAACACAAAGCCCTTCCGAGTGGGTATACGGTGGCATTAACGCTGATTTGCAAAACTTTAACTTCATTTCTGACGGTTGGCAGCTTGACGAGCAAGGCGATACCGTGTTGAGAGTTGCTGGCAATGCAAGGGTGTATATTCCGCTTAATATCTTTGCTACAGACTTCAGAACATCAGGAAAAACGATTGAATTTGAGTTTGCAACAAGAGATGTGCTTAACCCGAATGCAACAGTTATATCCTGTTGGAGCGGCAACAGAGGAATTAAGATAACAGCTCAGGAAGCTTTGCTTAAATCCGAGTTGAGCGAAATATCAAGGCAATATAAAGAGAACGAACATATAAGAATTGCTTTCACCGTACAGAAAAGGGCTGAAAACAGGCTTCTTTCACTGTACATCAACGGCATTGAATCCGCTTGTGTGCAGTACGGTGAAGACGATGACTTTTCACAGGCTGATCCTGTCGGTATTTCAATCGGTTCTAACCTTTGCACAACAGATATATACTGCATAAGGGTTTACAGCAACAACCTGACAAGGTATCAAGTACTTGATAACTGGATAGCGGACACACAAGATATTGAAGAGCTTATAGTCAGATACAACCGAAATGCTGTTTTTGACGATTACGGAAGAGTTGACATCACAAAGCTTCCGCAGACACTGCCTTATTTTGTTGTTGATGTTGAAAAGTATGCTGACTTGCCGCAGTACAAAGGCGACAAGAAAACCGTCAACGGAAAATATGTTGACCCGCTGCACCCGGAAAGAAGCTTTTCTTTCTACGGTGCACAGATAGATGTACAGGGTACATCTTCTCAGTTCTACTCAAGAAAGAATTATAAAATCAAGTTTAAAAACGGCTTTACAATTAACGGTGCACCTGTTTCAAACTATCAACTTAGAGAAACATCAATGCCAACGAATGTATTTACATTTAAGGCTGATGTGGCATCTTCTGAAGGTGCAAACAATGTTGAGCTTGTAATGCTTTATGATGAAGTTTGTTCCGAGCTTGGAATTAAGACTCCCCCACAGGAAGTTGACAGCCGTGTGAGACAGGGCATAGAGGGTTATCCTTGTTTGATGTTCTATTATGATGGCAGCAATTATAATTTCCTCGGAAAGTATAATTTCAACAACGACAAGGAAACAGCAGAAGTATTCGGACTTTCGGAAGGCGATGAATCGTGGGAAATCCTCACCAATGAAACAGAAATGGCGGTCTTCAAGGGTGATGATTTTGAATCAACTTATTACGATACAGTCACAAAGAAAGAACTTCCTGGATGGACACAGACTTTTGAAGCTCGATACCCTGAAGACAATACAGAAACAACAAACCTGAATGCTTTTGTTTCTTGGCTGAAATCAACTGACACAACAGCTGTTAATACAGAGGAAGAAAAACAAGCAAGAATTGATAAGTTCAGAAATGAACTTGGCAATTACGCAAATGTCGATGCCTTGATTTTCAACTATATCTTCACAGAAGCTTTCCTTATGGTTGATAACAGAGCAAAGAACGCATTTCCTACAAGATATGATGCTGATGGAAAATGGCTCATTCTTCCGTATGACTATGATACTGCAATCGGTATCAACAACGAAGGTGAACTGAAGTTCGGCTATTGGCTTGAAGATACCGACCTTGTCAACGGAACAAAGGTTTACAATGGTCAAGATTCAGTGCTTTATGTTAACTTAAGACTTGCCTTTTCTGATGAAATAATGACAATGTATCAGGAATTAAGGCTGCTCGATGCTTTCTCTTATGATGCGATTGAGACACGTTTCAAAGAACATCAGAAGTCTTGGGGTGAAGCAATCTTCAACGAAGATGCGAAGTTCAAATACACTGATCCTCTTGTTGAGGATGGCGATAATACTTACCTTGAAATGTTGCAAGGTTCAAAGGAATCACAAAGGCAATGGTGGTTATATAACCGCTTCCGTTACCTCGATAGTAAATATGTCGCAGGCGACAGTCTTGAAGATTACATTATGCTTCGCCCTTATGCGGTATCAGATATCACAATCACGCCTTATGCCGATATTTACGCAAGTATCAAGTTTGACAACATTCTTGTTCAGGAAAGAGCTTTAAGAGGTGACGGTGAAACACCAAATTCATACACCTTGAGAAATCCTCTTGAAAACGGCAATCACGGTGTTATTGCTATTTATTCAGCATCACAGCTTGCAAGCGTGGGTGAC